>CAYUYB010000121.1:0-7771 GCA_964449025.1 uncultured Desulfobacteraceae bacterium | reverse complement strand
AGATCTCTTTTATCTTCAAGGCGTTCTTTACTGCCTCCGTGCAGCAAAGCCTGGAACAATACGGACGCTCATTATCCCTGCTGCCCACGCACTGGATCATCACGACTGTCCCAAGCCCTTTGCCCGGAGCTGTCAGAAAATCCTCCACAGCCACCAGCCTTTCCTCCAGATCCAGCTGGGTAAGGACTTTTTCATCCTGACCGTACAGATATTCTTCGGGCTGGTATTCCCTCGCGCCGGTGGCGACAATAACGACCCCGTGCTCAATCTCTTTTGACACGCCGTCCATGATAAGCGTGGTCTTGAATCGGCCCACGGAACCCGCGATCGCGTCGATCTTTGCCTGGGTAAAGAGCTTGATCATGTTATTCTCTTTTACTCTGGCGACAAGGGATCTGAATTCGTCATGGAGTTTCGTGCCGTTGATCAGGTAATGGATTCGCCTGAGGTGGCCGCCAATATCCTTTTCTTTTTCCACGAGATACACATCAATGCCTTGATCGGCCAATTCCAGGGCGGAGGTCATGCCCGCTATTCCGCCACCTATCACCAGCGCCGATCTGTTGACGGGGATCGACCTGGTCTGCAACGGCTCCAGGAGCCTCGCCTTTGCAACCGCCATTCGCACCAGGTCCTTCGCCTTGAGGGTCGCCTTATCATATTCATGCATGTGGACCCAGGAGCACTGGTCCCTGATGTTAGCCATCTCAAAAAGGTACTGGTTCAGGCCGGCGTCTCTGAGGGTTGCCCTGAAAAGGGGCTCGTGCGTCCTTGGCGTACAGGATGCCACGACCACGCGATTAAGACCGTGCTCCCCTATCTTCTCCTTGATCCTTTCCTGTGTGTCATTGGAACAGGTATAGAGGTTGTCCTCCGCATACGCCACGTTTGGAAGTGTTCTCGCGTATTCCACTACTTCCGGGACATTGAGGAAGCCCCCGATGTTGCTGCCGCAATGGCACACAAAGACCCCGATCTTTGGTTCCTCGCCGGTCACATCCCTTTCAGGAGGGAATTCCTTCGTGGTAATAAGACTCCCCCTCGAGTCTTTTAAAAGGGCGGTTACCCTGGATGCAGAGGCTGAGGCCTGCATCACGGTCTCGGGGATGTCCTTGGGCTCGGAAAAGGGGCCGGTAACAAATATCCCCTGTTGGTTGGTCTCAACCGGCCTGAAGGTCGATGTCTCGCAGAATTTGTATTCATTGAGATCTATCCCGAAGACACTGGAAATCTTATCCACACCCTTCGGCGGCTGGACTCCAACCGAGAGTACTACCATGTCGTATTCCCTGGAGGCCTTTTTATCACCTTGAATGAGGTATTCGATATAGAGGTTCCTTGTCTCGATGTCTTCTTCAACCCGGGAAGGACGGCATCTGATGTAGTTTACGCCAAGCTCTTTCGCTCTCTGGTAGTACTCTTCAAACCCCTTGCTGAAGGCGCGCAGATCCATGAAGAAGATATCGCATTCCATATCCTCTCCCTCGTGTTCCTTGGCCATGATGGCCTCCTTCGTGGCATACATGCAGCAGATGGACGAGCAGTAGTCTCTTTCAGAATCCCTTGAACCCACGCACTGAATGAACGCTATACGATGGGGCTCCTTTTTGTCGGAAGGTCTCAAGATTCTCCCTGAATACGGCCCTGAAGCGGACAGTATCCTCTCGAATTCGAGGGCGTTTACCACATTAGGGAATCGGCCGTAACCGTAGTCCGGCTTAAGTTTAGCGTCAAAGATTTCATAGCCCGGGGCCAGGATGACGGCGCCCACATTCAGTTCGAGCATCTCTTCCTTCTGGTCATAGATTATGGCGTGGGCCTCGCAACTACGCTCGCATTCCCCGCATTCAATGCACCCTTCAATCTGTCCCGCCAGGCACCTCATTGCCTCGTTTACCGCTTGCTCCGGTGTGAATCCTAAGTCCACTTCTCTGAAGTTATCGAGCCTCTCGGACACGGGGATCTCACTTGTTTCCACGCGTTTCTTGAACGGTACAAGTCCTTTTAGACTTTCAACCTCCATATCGGTGAGTTTTTCCGGCTGGTGTTGTTGGCTGCAGTTTTGATCCTTGATGCCTCTTAGATACAGGTCTATGGACCTGGCCGCCCTCTTTCCCGCCGCGATCGCGTCAATCACGTATGCCGGTCCGCTCACAGCGTCTCCGCCCGCGTATATCCCCTCTATATCGGTCGCCCCTGTCAGGGGATCGATTGCTATGGTCTGGTGAGAACTCAGTGATACCCCCAGATCCTGGAGAAAAGAAAGGTCCGTTACCTGACCGATCGCAGCTATTACGGTATCCGCGGCGGTGATGAATTCAGAGCCCGGGACAGGAACCGGACGGCGTCGCCCGCTCGCGTCAGACTCACCAAGGGCCATGCCCACGCACTCTATCTCTGAAACCCTGCCGTCCTTGGACATAAAACATTTCGGAAGCGTCAAAAAATCGATTACGATCCCCTCTTGCTCCAGCGCCCTTATTTCATCTTTTGCCGCGGGCATCTCCTCCCTGGATCGCCTGTAGACGATCCTTACCTCCCTGGCTCCCAATCGTTTCGCGGTCCTCGCGCAATCAACAGCCGTGTTTCCTCCTCCGATGACGGCGACCTTTTCCCCGATCTCGAGCTTCTCACCCAGATTGACCTTTCTCAGGAACTCGATACCGTCAGTTATGCCGGAGAGGTCCGCGCCTTCCATGGTCAGAGGCATCCCGCCGGGGGCGCCTGCTCCCACAAAAACAGCATGGTGATCCCTTTTCAGGTCTTCTATGGATATATCTTTGCCCACTCTGACATTGGTTCTGATCTCCACGCCGAGTCTTCTTATGTAATCGATCTCTTTTGCCAGGATCTCTTTTGGAAGTCTGTATTCGGGGATGGCGTAACGGAGCATGCCGCCAGGCTCGGGCTGGGCCTCGAAGATCGTGACCTGATGGCCCTCAAGGGCCAGGTCGTTGGCTGCCGCCAGGCCTGAAGGTCCCGCCCCGATGACGGCGATCTTCTTATCTGTTTTGGGGATACCGGGTACCGGGAGTTCATCGATATTGACCTGATCGGCAACAAACATCTTCAGCTGTCGAATCGCGACCGGTTCGTCCAGCTGTCCCCTGTTGCAGGCCTCCTCACATGGCGCGTAGCAGACCCTTCCGCACACGCTGGGCAGGGGATTGACGTTACGGTTCATTAAATAGGCCTCATGGAACCTTCCATCGGCAATCAGTTTGACGTAGGCCGGCACATTTGTATGCACCGGGCATCGGTCTATACACGCCGCCCTGCATAGCCGTTCCTGAAATTTGTCGATCGCGGCCTTATTCGGGACCGCCTGGGGGAAAAGGGTGTAGATGGCCTTGCGATCCGACAACCCCAGGTTGAACTCGTTTTTGATGACAATCGGGCAACCTGGGAAACAGGCGCCGCAACCCGTGCATTTTTCTTCATCCACAAAACGGGGTCTCTTTCTGACGGTAACGGTGAAATTCCCAGGCTCTCCTCTCAGGGTTTCAACATCCGCAAGCGTGATGATATCGATATCTTTATGCTTGCCGATCTCAACAAGCCTAGGGGCCTGGGTGCACATGGCGCAGTCATTGGTGGGGAACGTCTTGTCGAGCTGAGCCATCACACCGCCTATGGCGGGCCTGTTCTCAACCAGATAGACCTTTATGCCGGCGGCCGCTAGATCCAGGGCTGCCTGCATCCCCCCGATTCCGCCTCCCATTACCAGCGCGGCTCCGACTTGCCCATTCCCGGTTTCACGAGACATAGTCCGGCACCTCCTCCAAGGGCTGCGATCGCTCCACCGTCTTTTCTTTGAGGGATTGAAAGTATAAGGCCAGTGGGCGATATATCATATGGGTCCATTTTCCGAACGGCATTTCAACCACCAGCAGGGGAACGGTGATCATGATGTGAACCGCGTAGGCATAGTGAGTGGCGAGATCGTATCCCGCGTAGCGTAAGATATGAACAAGGATTCCGCTCACGGCCGTGGCCAGCAATAGTGTCGGAAAAGTCCAGTCTCTAAAATCGGAACTCTTGTGTATCTCTCTCTTCTTCGTGATCCGGCCCAGAAGGATATCCCCTGTACCGAAGATAATAAAGGCCGTGGCGAGGTACCCTACCCATCGCTGCGGATGCCAGACAGGGTAGACAGAGTCGGTCTGAAACCACTTCAGGGCGAAGAGTACTATGACAAGCATCATTATGCACCCGGTTCCCAGGAGCAGATGCTTTGGCCAGCGGCCCTTTTCCGTCGGACATTCCACCATCTTTTTGTAAGTGAAAAAGTGAAAGATAAACGTCCTCCATTCGAAGAGCCACTGGGTAAGAGGCGAATGTATGGTCTCCTTTTCATGGACGGTTAACCAGTACATTCGAAAGGCATTGGACAACAGGATGAAAAAGGGAAAGAGAACCACCGTGATGGTAAACCAGGTCATCATGGGAAACATATGCTCAAGACCCATAGGGATGTAAGCGAAGTCTGAAAGATACATTTCCTCGAAATGCAGGTGGTAAAAGACAATGAGGGACGCCACAATCAGAGCTACCAACACATGAGAACCGAAATACCAGGCCTTCGAGCTGTTGATCTTCGCGCTGATCCCGGTCCAGTCATAGACAGAGGCCAGATAACGCCTCAAGGTCATCATGGACTCGCGCGGCCCCGTCTGACGGGGGCAGACCCTTGAGCAATCTCCACAGTCATGACAGATCCAAGGGTCCAGACTCTCGTTAAGGATCTCCCTCTGTCCCATCAGTACCTGTCGGATGGATCTTCTTGGAAATGAAACATTATCGCCTGCCAGGTCACAGCTCAAGGTGCAGGTCCCGCAGTTGAAGCAACCTGTGGTATCAAACGCACCATACCTTCGCACTTCCGACAGCAGGGTCGGATCACTTTTATAACCCATTTTTAATACCCCTTATATCAACCATTCTCATACGAATCTTTCCGCCTTTACCTTGCATATCCGTAAAACCTCTTCTGCCGCCACTCCTACCGCGTCCGTCAATGCCTTTGAAAGGCCGGGCCTAACCTCTTCGGGAATTGACTCCACCTGCGCCGCGACAACGATCACATCAACATCGCAAAAATCTCTCAATTCTTTCAGCATATTGGTGGTCGGCATATGATGGATAGAAAAATCGTCGGTTTTATGGGCCGGCATCTCTTCAAGCGGGATCTTAAACACCTCCCCTGGTCTTCTGTCGGTCTCAATGGCATCGACCACTATAATCTTCTTCGGCCTCTGCTCGCTGATCACCAGGTCAAAGAGCATTTCCCTTACACCGGTTCCGGCATTTACAACGGTAACGTGGCCGGGAAGGAGACAAGCGTTCTCAAGATATTCAGCCACACTAGGGCCGAAACCATCATCACCGTAGAGGATATTGCCGCATCCTAAAACCATCACGTCCTTATATCTGGGCTCTAAAGATTGCACGGGATCTCGCCTCCAATGCTTGTCAACCTCGTTAATCTCAATACTCACTGAGATGCGCTAATCTTTCACTTAATCAGTTTATCGATCACAGTGCCCTTTGAATCCATGATCGTAAGGTCGATTGCGAGTCCGCCATCCAGGCGGTGCGTGGCACAGCTCAGTCACGGGTCATAGGAACGTATGGCCATTTCCACCCTGTTCAGGATCCCCTGGTCATATTTGCCGGCCTTGATAACCTCCTTTGCCGCCTGATTGACCGAGAGATTGATAGCGGCTGCGTTGTGGGTCGTGCCGACAATCAGGTTTATTTTGGTAATCAGACCATCCTTGTCGCATTCATAATCGTGTATCAATGTGCCGCGTGGCGCCTCAACACAACCTATGCCGTGCCCCTCTTTGGGCTCAACCGCGGCCCTTATGTTGGTATCTGTTATCTCCGGATCATTCAGGAGTTCCACCGTGGATTCGGCTACCTGGAGAAGTTCGATGAGGCGCGCGTAATGGTAAAGCAAGGTGTAATGTGCCGGACGGCCGAAGGCCTCTCTGAACTCCTCCAACTCGGCCTGCGCCAGAGGGGTCGCCATCTTGTCCGCCACGTTTATACGGGCCAGGCAATTGGTGCGATATACCCCTACCGGATTATCCAACGACAGATTAAGCTTGCCCCATTTCTTGGCGAACGGGAATTTCTGATAGGACCAGGGCTCCACAGATTCGCCGATATAATCCAGATAATGATCACAGGCGAAATCCTCATAAGAGCCGTCCGCCTTCATCAAACGGAGTTTGCCGTCGTAAAAGTCAAGAGCGCCGTCGTCCCGCACGGTACCGAGGGAGCCTACATTGATAACCCCGATGGATTTGACGGCATCCATGTGCTTGGGGAATACATTTTCCTTGGCAAATTTCATGGAAAACCTGGCGAATTCCAGCATCTCTTCGGCATGTGGGAGCATGTTCCGGCGCTCGGCATCAGTAAGGGGTTTGCTTACGCCACCCGGCACGGAAAAGGTGGGATGTATCGCGCGGCCCGCAAAACCCTCCAGCACCTGGGCGCCTAAGTGACGCATGTGCACCACCCGCTTGGCAATGTCCGGGGCGGCATTGAGGATCCCCACAACGTTACGGACAGAATAATCGGCGTCGGGGCCGATGACGAAGTCGGGAGCGGCAAGGAAGTAAAAATGCAGTATCTTATCGCTGTAATAGGCGATATTCTGCATCAGCCGACGTAATTTCACTGCCGTAGGGGGCGGCGTTATCCCGAAACAGCTATCCGCGGCCTTACTGGAGGCCAGATGATGCGCCCAGGGGCATATGCCGCAGATATGACATACCGTCCTGGGCATCTCCTCCACTGGCCGGCCTTCGCAGAATTTTTCAAAACCGCGCAAGGTCTGGACATGGAACTTGGTATCGGCGACATCGCCCGCGTCATCCAGGGTGATTGCTACCTTGGCATGTCCTTCGATCCTGGTTACTGGTTGAATATTGATTACTTTGCTCATATGCTTCACCTCCTATCTTGCAGGACGCGCGGGCAGGACCCGCAGGTTCTTATGCCCGCCGATATAACGGTTCATCAAGGCCCTCCGATCCAGCACGGATTTGGCATCGAGGCCTACGGAGCTCAATGCGCCCATCATCTCAACCATGGGCTGGGCGCCTTTGCGTATGGGGCCGAAGCATCCCCTGCACGGGGTGCGGGCCTGAATACAACGGGGTACTCCGGACTTCCCGGCGCAGCCCGCGAGGGTCACCGGTCCCATGCAGAGGAAGCCCTGCTCGTTAATGCATCGCATCTTCTCGATGCCCTTCTCCGGGTCAAATTCGATGTTCTGGATCCATCGTTTTACCGGTCCTCCACCGGACTTCTTTTCCCTGATCACCGGACAGGTATCACACACGCTCCGTTCAGGGAGGCTCCATGAAGTCTTTCCCTCCAGCAGGGCCGTGATGGCCTCGGCAATCCAGTCAGGATGGGGAGGGCAGCCGGGGATACTGATATCCACTTTGACTACTTCGTCCAGGGCGGCGCATGTGGGGGTCCATTTAGGCACATTGGGGTCATCAGGGTCAGGGGAAGGCTCGGTGGAGGCGCAACCTCTGAAGATCTTTTCAAAGACATCCTCATTGGTCCACATATTTGCTTGGGCAGGGACCCCGCCGTAGCATGCGCAGCTGCCCAGGGCAATGAGAAACTTGGTTTTCTTGCGAATCTCCTCCAGTTCATGTTTATGCTCTTCGTTACGGACGGCGCCCGTGACAATACCTATATCCGCCTCTGGGATCTCCATTACATCGCCATCGCCGACCTGACC
>CAYUYB010000120.1:0-7797 GCA_964449025.1 uncultured Desulfobacteraceae bacterium | reverse complement strand
CCCAGCCGTAACTCCTGAAATAACAGCGCCCTCTTGATAGTCACTCATAAAAGGGACATGCCTTCGCCCCATTGCCACATCTTTAGGGTTTGCGAGGTCACGGGGCTTCTTTTCAGGATGACATCTCCGAAAAGAATCCCACCCAGGGTACGCGGTGGCCTTATTCTCAAGGGTTTGCACCAGAATAGCCATTAGCGTTTAGCTTTTAGCTATTACCTATTCGCTATTGTGCCTTGGCCCCCTGAATCTTGTCCTTTATGTCCTCCCCTCTTAGGGGAGGATCAAGGTGGGGTCTCGAATATCCCAAGACCCCTGTACAACTAAAACATCGTTTACATTTTAGACCGGGTATTAGGCATAGCTTATATCCAGATATCGTCAACTAGGATAGGTATTAAGGGGATAAACCGACAATATATAGGCGAAGATGAGACTGCACCTAGGTCAGGAAATCCTTTCTCGGAAGGTCTCCTGTATTGTCCGTACCAGAAGGGTAAGGGTGCGGTTTACGGGTGTGGAAATACCCAGTGCTTTTCCCTCCTTGACAATGGCACCGTTTATAAAATCAACCTCGGTGGGCTTTTTATTAAGGATATCCTGAAGCATGGATGCGATGTTGTCCGCTGTATCGCGACACACCTCCACAACGCGTCCTAGAGGCTCCTCATATGGGAGCTGGATATTCTTGGCTTTTGCCACAGCAACTGCCTCTTTTACCGCCTCTTCCATTATTATTTTGGTACCCTCTAACTCCGGGAGACGGCCGTTATTTAGACCTGTTATGGCGGTAAGGGCGTTGATGCCGACATTTATTATGAGTTTTCCCCACATCAGCGTTTCTAGATTCTCTGCCGAATCGGTCTTGAACCCCGCTTTGTTGAAGGCCGAGATAAGACCTTCCAGGCGGCTGTTGTTAAGGCGGTCTTTGGGACCGAAAATGGTGGAACCCTGGCCCGCGTGTCTTATTTTACCCCATCCAAGCACGGTAGAGCCCTCCGCGGTTACTCCCCCCAGGACCCTGTTCTTCCCGAATATATCCATTAAGATCTCAAGGTTGCCTATACCGTTCTGCAGGGTGACAACGGCGGTTTTACTGGGTAGCCAGGCTGCGATTGCCTCGCCGACCTCCATGGTCTTTATGGCCTTGACGCATATGAGGGCATAATCGGGCATAGATTCTATTTCGCCCACCTCAACCGGCACCTTCACCCTGTATTTTCCGGTAAGGCCTTCTACCATAATGCCCTGCCGGCTAATCTTTTCGGCCCTTTTCCTGATATAATCAAGGAGCGTGACGTCATAACCTGCTTTCTTGAGCCTGGAGGCAAACAGGCATCCCATGGCGCCAGGACCGACGATCAGAAAGTGCATTATTTTCTCCTTGGATCTATATCTTATCCGCTTCTTCTTGGCTCATTGTGAAGCTGTGTTCCGGCCCTGGAAAGATGCCGGCCTCAACCTCCGTCTTATATTGAGTTAATGCTTCCTTAATCATGGGTGAAAGTCTTATGTATTGTTTTACGAATTTAGGGGTGAACCTTTCAAAAAGCCCTACCAGGTCATGATAGACAAGGACCTGGCCATCACAATCTTTTCCAGCACCTATTCCAATGGTCGGTATGCTTAATTCCCTTGTAATCCGTGCCGCCAGAAGATCAGGTATACATTCAAAGACGATCATGAATGCCCCGGCCTCCTCAAGATCCTTGGCAGATTCTAAAAGCTTCCTGGCGCTCTCGGTATCCTTGCCCTGGACCTTGAAGCCGCTCAGCATGGTAGCGGTCTGGGGTGTAAGGCCTATGTGAGCGCATACGGGTATCCCTGCCGTTACTATGGCATTGACTGTGGAGGCCATCTCACTACCACCTTCAAGCTTCACACCGTCACATGCGGCTTCCTTGATTAAACGCGCGGCGTTTTCCACCGCCTTTTCCGAGTTTATCTGATAAGACATAAAGGGCAGATCCCCTATGATAAAAGAGGTCTTCGCTCCCCTGCTAACTGCCTTGCAATGGTGGATCATCTCCTCCATGGTAACAGGGACAGTTGACTCATAACCCAGCATTACCATGCCCAGGGAATCTCCCACAAGGATGGTATCGATACCCGCTTCATCCACCAGAGCTGCTGTGGGGTAGTCATAGGCAGTCATCATGGTGATCTTTTTGCCCTGTTCCTTTTTCTGATTTAACTCCGCTATGGTAACCTTTTTTCTGCTCATCTTATGCCTCCTTCATCCTGCTGGATATCTCCGGGACTACCAAATCAAAAAGGGCCCCTGGGTGAAACCACAGGACCCCTTCCTTAAGTATGGTCGTGTCGGGATTCCCGGCATGACACATATATCTAAGCGGCTCATCCGTCCCGGTCACCCTCTTTTGGAGATCCAGGCGGCAACACCTGAAAAACTGACTGCAGAGACAGATATAGGCTTAATGTCCCTTAAGGGATCACTGTGCCTTCATTATATTATCATAGTATCAACCGCGGATGGGTGTCAACCAAAACCTTCCTTCTTGATCCGGACATATGCCTATACCCCCTTTTGTTCAGCTCCCCATATATACTTATGTAGTTGCAAATGGAGCCTGACGTTCAATCGGTCGTCTAGGATCCAGGCGGCCAGTTCTTTCGGTTGTATCCTTCCAAACGAGGGAGACAGATGGACGGGAAACCGTGGAGAACCTGCGAGTTTAATAGAGGTCAGGACATCCTTTGCGTACTCATAATCTTTCCGATCTCCTATAACAAACTTGATCTCATCCCCCAGGGTCAGTCTGTCCAAATTTTTTAAATCATTACTCTCCATTTCTCCGCTGGAGGGACATTTTATATCCACTATTCTGACACAGCGACGATCAACCCGGTTAATATCCTGACTTCCGTTGGTTTCAAGCAACACATCATATCCCGTGTCAAGCAGGTGTTTCGCGAGATGCGGGGTGTCTTGCTGCAGCAAGGGTTCTCCCCCGGTTATCTCGACGAGCGGGCAGCCGTATGATACTATCTTTTTCATTATCTGCTTGAGATCCATGTCTTTACCACGATGATATGCGTATTTTGTATCACAGTAAGAACATCTAAGGTTACACCCAGTCAATCTTATAAACGCGCAGGGCTTACCGGCATATGAGGACTCTCCCTGGATGCTGTAAAAGATCTCATTTACCTTAAGTTGCACTTTTTTCTCCTACCTAAAGTGTTTATAGGCCCTTAGTTTTTAAGCATGTTTTCAAGAGCCAACTAATCGGATCTTCATGAACTTTTCCATTTGTTGTCCCGTACTGATAGTCTCTATTCTGGTCGTGGATATAGCCTTTTTGGCAACATATTTGAACAATCTTGGGGTCAAGATGCCTGACAAATTGATATGGTCAAGCTCCGGAAGCGGCTCTCCGTTATAGAGCATGATCAAGCCGTCCAGTAAAGGAGCGTCCAATTGAGGCTGCATAAATGTCGCTCCGAGCATGCAGAAGGTTGTCTGAGCGCCGGTTGAGCCCTGAAAAAAATATTTCATCGCGTATCCTTCTATGTCGATCATATTAATAACCGCTACTCTAAGGGCTTCCGGCAATTTTGTAATCTCATGGATTTCCGTAACCTGAAAAAGGATCTTGGATTGGGGATCCATGCGTTCATGGACAAAGTAGGTTTCAGACAGGTGCCTTCCGAGGCTTGTAAGGGCGTCCTTGATGGAAGTGTCAGCAGACAGGGGAAAAGGCCGGGCATCGCTCAAGAAGTATTGGTCATGGGAAGAGAACGTATACAGGTCAATATCGCCGAGTGTCCTGGTTCGGGTCGAGGATATTTTTTCAGCAATATCCGAACAGGCGGAAATATAAAAAATGAATAAAGGCAGAGACAGGAAAAGGATCTTGCGTGACATATTATCCTCCGATAATCAAAAATATTGCTTCCATAAAAAATCCGCTTAATATTGAGGGGCTTAGCTTCAGGGATTGACACGTATATGATGAAACAACCGGGTCTTTCTATCCTCAGATTCCTTTTCTCAAGCCCGAAATGATTTCGACTATCTCCTCATGATAGGCCCTCGGGGCGCTTATATGGCCCCAACCTTTCTGGGTCTGGTAAAGGCCGTTAAATGCCGTATCATGATAGGATTGGATTTCATGGGGCACATCTCTTTCATTAAGGATCAAGTCCAGAAGCAAGGCCTCCTGATCATTTTCCAGTATAACAACCTTAAGAAACCCTTCCATATTATCTACCTCAACCGGGCAGGATGAAACTGAACAATCGTAATTTATCATACGAGGGGTTTAATCATGCCCAACAGGAACACTTATATAGCCGTCAGGGTTCTTGGATTGCCATCTCCATGAATCGGCACACATGTCTTGAATGCCTCTTTTTGCGTACCACCCCAATTCCTTTCTTGCCAGGGAAGGATCGGCATAACAAGAGGCGATATCCCCTGGGCGGCGTTTTGTTATCCTGTAAGGGATTTTATTGCCGGAGATCTTTTCAAATGTGTTCAGTATCTCCAGCACGCTATATCCCCGTCCTGTTCCAAGGTTATAGGTGACAACGCCCGGATTTGACATCAGCTTGTTCAGCGCCTTTAGATGTCCGAGAGCCAGATCCACGACATGGATGTAGTCACGAATTCCGGTACCGTCGGGAGTGGGATAATCGTTGCCGAAGACAGACAAGAACGGCAGCTTCCCAACGGCCACTTGAGACATATAAGGGAAAAGGTTATTTGGGATTCCGTTAGGGTCTTCTCCTATCCTGCCGCTTGGGTCAGCTCCCACAGGGTTGAAATAGCGCAAAAGCACTGCATTCCAGGCATTATCGGCACGATGGAGATCTCTAAAGATCTCTTCTATAATCAATTTAGTCCGGCCGTAGGGATTTGCGGGGGAAAGAGGGAAGTCTTCCGTGATCGGCACTCCGGGTGGATCACCATAGACGGTAGCGGATGAGCTGAAGACAAGGTTTTTGACATTGTGTCTTATCATAACCTCACATAGCGAGATGGTACCTGTGACATTATTATGATAGTAGATCAGAGGATCGGTTACTGATTCACCGACCGCTTTGAGTCCGGCAAAGTGTATCACGGCATCGAACGAGGCGCTTTTGAAAACATTGTCTAGAGAGTCATTGTCGAGTATATCCACTTTATGAAAATCCAGCGTCTTCCCCGCGAGCTGTGCCACTCTTTTAATGGCTTCTTCTTTGCTGTTGCGAAGATTATCCACCACCACAATGTCAAAACCCTTCTTTAGCAGCTCCAGGGAGGTGTGACTCCCGATGTAGCCGGCACCACCTGTTACGAGTATTTTCATGGCGTTTCCCTTCTTAAAAAAGGAAGTTTTGTTAATTGACCAAAGGGCGCTTCATAGCATGTTCTGCGCGGTAGCTCGAGACAGAGCACGGTCACCGTAGCTAATATTATTACCATGTAGATTAAACCATGGAGACGTATCAGTCAAGAACGGTTATAAGGGAAGGATTGGTTAATATGTCACGGAGTTTGGGGCGTATTGACTATATCCAACGTTTATGTTAATAGATTAAAAGGTAGGGTATCAGAATCTTTGATAAGAAGAACAATCTATAATAAGGGAGTCCGACCATGAAGGGAGAGGACGACATATTGGAAGAAGAGAATGACGGGGAAGACAACCTGCTTGATCTGAGCCTTGATGACCTTTCACCTGAAGATATTGATAATGGGTTCTCAGGTAATAGAACTGATGAAGAGATTATTGAGCTTATAGATCTTGTGGAGAAAGGCAATAAGGGTGGCGAGGGGGTTAACGCCGAGAACACCATACCCTATGAGGATGATCTGCCGACAAAAGAACTTGGAGAGGCCACGCGGGAGGCAGTGGAAGCCCCTCATGAGGCGGTATCCTTTTCGGAAACAGACCTGGAACTGGCGAAAATATCCATGGAGTCGGATCTTTCAATGTTTGAAACAGATGGAGAGGACACGGGAGGAAGCGGGGAAGGTTTTTCTGAGGATGACATTGCTCAAATGCTTAGAGACGAAACGGAATCCGATATGGATGGAGCTTCTGAGTCGGGCGAGCTTCCCGATGATATGATTGAAGAAAGTATCGTGCAAGAAGATGCCGGCGAAATGGATATGACCATCAAGGCCCCATTAGCCCCCCAAAGAGCGGCTGAGGATCTTAAAGAGGGCTCCCGCGAAGAACCGGGGCCTCGTATGTCGGACGCGTCCCCCGCGGAAGCTGCGGAAGATGAAGTGATGCATCTCATATCTGAGAAAAAGATAGAGGGCATTGTAAAAAGTGTGGTGGAGGAGGTGGTAGAAAGGGTTGCCAGAGAGACCATGGCCGAGGTAGCGGAGAGGGTAATAAAAGAGGCTATTGAGGCCCTGAAGTTGGGTCTGGAAAAGGGCCCGGAATAAAAAGATCTTTTAAATGTCAGAGATTTATGTTTATTTAAGGGGTTGCCATCGTTGCGATCCCTTTTTATTTTGAGAAACAGCTCGGGATCTGTTTATCGATAGTCGGGACTCAGGGGGGTACAGAGGACGGTGGGCAAAGAACGGCCATGACCTCCGGCCATGATGGCTTTTTGGACGTGATGTTTTAGGATGCAAGGGGAAGGCTAAAAGAGTAATTAGAGAAAGGGAAAGCCAGTAGCTAATGGCTAATAGCGAAGCCAATCAGATGGTCACGCCGATACTTTTCAAGATGATATCTAATTCACCGATAGGTTCTAGGGGTTTTTAGTGATGGATCAAGGAACGATACCCAAGGCTTATGAGCCAAAGGATATTGAAGATAACTGGTACAGATACTGGGAGGAAAACGGCCTTTTCAGGGCGCAAGACAAGTCTGATAAAGAGCCCTTTTGTATCGTGATTCCGCCCCCGAATGTTACCGGCTCCCTTCATATGGGACACGCCCTCAATAACACCCTTCAGGACATACTTTGCCGATACAAGCGGATGAAGGGGTTTAATGTCCTTTGGCAGCCAGGTACGGACCACGCGGGTATAGCAACCCAGAACGTGGTGGAGAAGTCCCTCGCGGCAAAGGGGACGGATCGCCACAAGATCGGCAGGGATAAATTTATAGAGCTTGTATGGGAATGGCGAAACAGATACGGCGGTATGATTATTGAGCAGCTTAAGAGACTGGGGAGTTCCTGTGACTGGGAAAGGGAACGTTTTACAATGGATGAAGGGCTTTCCAGGGCTGTTAAGGAAGTCTTTGTGAGTCTTTATAGGGAAGGTCTTATCTATCGGGGGGATTATATTATAAACTGGTGCCCCAGATGTCACACAGCGCTTGCCGATCTTGAGGTGGAGCATGAAGACAGGCAGGGCTCTCTTTATTATATACGATACCTCTTTGAAAAGGGGGATGGCTGGGTGACAGTGGCGACTACCAGACCGGAAACCCTCCTCGGTGATACGGCGGTTGCGGTAAACCCGGAGGATAATCGCTATAAGGATCTGTCCGGTTTATCTGTCCTTTTGCCGATACTGAATAAGCCTATCCCGATTATATTCGATGAATATGTTGATAAGTCATTCGGAACAGGGGCGTTGAAGATCACCCCTGCCCACGATGTCAACGACTTTGAGATTGGAAACAGGCACAACCTTGAAAGAATCAAGGTCATTGATGAAAACGGCGTGATGAACGAACTGGCAGGACCATATAGGGGGACGGACAGGTTTGCGTGCCGTGAAAAGATCCTTGAAGATTTAAGGCATAAAGGGCTGCTGGAGAAGGTGGAACCATATCAGCATGCAACGGGCCACTGTTATCGTTGTAAGACTATGAT
>CAYUYB010000119.1:6725-7874 GCA_964449025.1 uncultured Desulfobacteraceae bacterium | reverse complement strand
GATAAGGTCATGCCTATTTGCAGGATGTTTATAGAAGCGCAGAAAAGCAGTCCTTTTTACGCGGGCAAAGATAATTTATCATGCGTTGACAGGGTGCTATTGGGGATGATGGATCCTGATCCGACAATGGAAAGCGGTCAGATCGGACTCAAAGAAAAAATTTACCAGGAAGCGCGGGCAAATAGCAGGATTTATAATCATGTATGTAAAATTCCCAAAGGTACCGTCAGATATGTAGCTTTTTCATCAATAGATAAGCTAACCTTTGATCCTGACCTGCTGATTATAACAGCCAACCCGTCTGACGCGGAGATTCTATTGAGGGCTCTCAGTTATTCCACAGGGAAACCCCTTACATCCAAAATTACGCCTGTACTTTCATGCGCCTGGATTATAGTTTATCCGTATGTTACCGGTGAACTTAATTATACTGTCACAGGGATCGGTTACGGTATAAGAATTCAAAAGATACTGCCTGAAGGCCTTTTCCTGATATCCGTGCCGTATGATCTAATTCCAATGCTTATAAACAATCTGAATGAAATGGAATGGATTCTTCCAGTGACCGCACTTAGTGAGGAAGAAAGAAAAGAATACTCCTCAAAAATTATGGATGAAATTCAGCACGAATATTTGAAAAGCAAATAAAAATTCTAAAGAGGAAGACTGATCTGGTAGCGACTTACCATATATTATAGTAAAATTGTTCTGGAACTGACGTCCCTCCTTATTATAGTCCATTCCCAAAAAAGGGCATTCTTATCAACAAAAAAATCTTGAAAGGAGGATATTTCCATTAAGAAGTCATTTTCACGTCGTGAGGTATTAAAACTGTGAGTGGGATCTGTAGCCTTTGCTGCTTCCGCGGGTGCCGCAACTTTGAAGGATACTCAGGCAGAAGAACGCACGACACCACTGATGCAATTCAATCGCTACGGGGAGGAACTCGAGAAACACCTGATGCTTCGGACATCTCCAATAGCCGTCAAGATGCTGGAAAAGGAATCCGATATTCCGGAAGGAGCGATCAGGCCGCTTAAGGACCGAGGGTATCATCTAACCCAGTGCCACACCTTTGCCATGTCCCGTCGGGAAGGGACCACAGTAGCCATGCTGAATGAGGACCACTGGTGCCCGGCCCCGTTGAAA
>CAYUYB010000119.1:0-6715 GCA_964449025.1 uncultured Desulfobacteraceae bacterium | reverse complement strand
GCGCTAATTTTATACCCGACGTGGTTATCATCTATTCCAACACCTCTCAGTTGAGGGCGTTGATCCTGTCCATGGACAGATCGGAAAGCTCTCAGATAAACAGCCGTTTCCTTCCCCCTTCCTGTTCTTATGCGGTGGTTAACCCGATGATAACAGGCAAATACCGGCTGGTGCTGCCCGATCCGGGGGAATATGAAAGAGGGCTGGGCACGGAAGACGAGATGATGTTTGCCGTTCCGCGAGCCAAAATGGAAACCCTGATCGCTGGATTAATAAAAAACGAGAACGGATATTTCGCCTACCGGAATCATCCGTTCATGCGACAGGACTTCCCGAGGCCAGATTTCTATGAACAGATGTTCAGATCTTGGGGCCTGGACCGGAGATAGAAGTTCTCCGGACTAAGGATGAAGGGTCAGGCATACCACTCCCCGCGCGTCCCGGATTTTGATTTAACTACCCTTGATTGAGGAGGACCTGTTAACCTACGCACCTTTGGTTCGCGCAAGAAATAGAAACCATATTCCAATGAATCGGAGATAGGGGGCGCTCTTGACTAGCCTAACTGACTTTCGTTTGTCAACATAATCAAAAACGTCCCCTGATTCACAATTTTCTATTCGAATATGCAAGGGGACCATCCATCCCCGAGACCGTAAGGCAGCATGACTCCATAGGCAAAAATACCCCGGATCTTACCGTTCTTCATCTTGAACATATCGGCAAATGGCATGGAATTGGGTGTTTTGGAATAGCTGGGGTACGTTGTCCCATCCGGCATCTTAACAACATCAAGTCCGCGATGATTGAAGCAGTACAGGCCCCAGGTAATGCCCTTTTCCACATCCACCAACGGGGTGCGGCGTGGAAGAACGTTATGGATTGTCTTAAGCGCAGGAGGAACTTTGCCATCTGGGGATGTGCAGGAGGCACCTGAAGGCAATCCGGACGGAGGCGCTACCATGTCGGGAATCTTGCCGCATGTCACCATCCCGTTTTCGATCCGGTAGGCGTCATCATCCCAGGGAATCGAACTGCCGTCTAGTGTGTCGAGGGCCTTGAAATAGACGTCGGGCACGCGCAGCATCTCCTCACGCGTCATGCGTTCGGAAGGCTCCAAAATTTCATTAAATCCGGGTGGAACGTTTTTCAGATTGCCGAGATTGTTTTCATTCACATCGCGGACTACGATCGACTCAGCTTCGGTGATCAGGCGGTTCACGACCTTGAGCCGCACGGATAGCAATACCGGCTTATGGTGCTCCTTGGCGACGCCGGTCCATGCTACCTGGCCCTCCTGCAGATCACACGCATAAAATCTAAAATCGCCCAGGCCGGAGGCCGTAAACCAGAGTCCCTCGGTAGGAGGAAGCTTTACGGTATTCTCGGTAAAAATAAGATCATCGGCCAACGGCGCTTTCGAAGCATCATGCGCAACCATGGCTGCAAGATATTGATCCGCAATACCTTCCAGGCACGCCCGGTCGCATGACTGCATTGTTTCGGTTTTGACCGTATTAGACCCGGTATCTGCTGATTGACATGCGAAGAAAGCGAACGTGCATATAGCAAGCAAGAAAATCGTGGACAATTTCCTCATAATCTCCTCCATATTATTTCGTTGACTGAAATGCCCTCTGAAAGTTGAAATGCTAGTAATTTTTTATGATCTCTCATAATTTTTTTCTTTACTTTAGCCTTTAGCCTAAATCGGTTCAGCCCATGATCTATGGTTTATGAAAAATTATCAATTATAAAAATAAAACAAAAAAATTTCTCCGTTTTCTCCTCAGCTCACGCGCTTTCCATTTTGTCCACACTAAAGGGACATACAATATAATGGGTTGATATTCTATTGACATACAACACTGACCTCCATATACTCCAATCCTCAAAAAGCCAATTTTTATCAAAACGTTATTGTTTTAGTAGTATGGCGCTTGTTTTTAATTCCGCTTATAGCCTCTCATCGGGGTTAGAATATGAAAACACGAAAAACTGGGCATATCATTGCTATTCTGATTTTGGCTCTGTCAGCCTGCAGCACCCTACAACCAACCGTTACCGAAGAAGAACCATTGCAAACCGCTGGTGAATGCGATCAGGCCTGTCTGGAAACCTTTGCCGATCGCTATATCGACGCGATGGTCAGCCACGACCCATCGAGTATTCCCCTGGCTGAGGACGTCAAATTCACCGAGAATGGAGTGCAACTTGCCGTGGGGGATGCTCTGTGGGCAACCGCCAGCGCAAACACTGACTACCGTATCTATGTTGCTGATCCCGAAACCGGTCAGATCGGTTATTCCGGCATTATCGAAGAAAACGGGACACCCGTGCTCATTTCTTTCCGCCTGAAAATAAGTAATGGAAAGATCAGCGAAATAGAACAGATCGTGGGGAGAGACCGGAGTTTTTCAGGTGTAGACAATTTAAAGGAGCCCGATCCTATCTACGCCCGGATTCTCGAACCTTCCGAAAGAACCGGCCGCGATAGAATGATTTCTATCGCTGACAGTTATTTCGCGGCTTTGGAACGAGCTGACGGCACTCGGCCGGTACCGTTCGCCGATACCTGCAACCGGATGGAAAACGGCATTCAGACCACTAATAATCCCGATTTGGGCGTCCAAATGGGCGGAGGATTCAACATCATGGCGATGAGCTGTACCGAGCAGTTCAAAACGGGCTATTTCCGTTTTGTAACCGAGATACGCCGGAGACACGTGTTAGTTGATGAAGAGCGCGGGATGGTCTTTTCTTTCGCCGCGCTGGATCACGCCGGCAATATAAAGCAGGTTACCACCACCGACGGGCAGAGACACGATATCGGCCAGTTGAGCCCTAATACGCTTTTCGGCGGAGGACTCTTCAAGATCATTAACGGCCAGATCCACCGGATTTACACCGTCTTTTTCTCGGCGCCTTACGGCATGAAACACGTTTGGTAGGATCAGCCTGGAATAGGAGTCGTAGTTGACTAGCTTAACTGACATTCGCTTGCTAACATAGTCAACAACGCCCAGGTTGACCATGGTCTTTTTGGATATTCGCAATATCAGCCTTTACGGCGCACTTTAGGAAACGGAGAAATGGACATGAATATCAAACCAACAGCACTTCTATTCATCGTCGGAATCGCGGCCATCCTGATAACAAATGTAAATCCATTCACGGCTTGGGCGGAACAAGCGGTATCCATATCCAGGCATGAAGCCCTCGAATCACGTGTGCAAAAACTCGAAGACCGTGAAGAAATAAGGCAACTTTTGATGGATTATGGGCGCTTTCTTGATCAGAGAGATTTTCGAGCTTTTTCCGAGCTTTTCGCGAAAACGGTAGGGGAATGGATAGGCGGCATGGGCCAAGCTAAAGGTTCTCAAGCCATTCGCGAGCTGATGGAAAGCACCATCGGCAAGGACATGTCACTGACGCGATCCTGCCACTTGTTCACGAACGAGACGATTCATATCAACGGCGATCGAGCGACAGCTGTAACCAAATGGATATTTGTGGTCCCCGGCGAATCCAATCGGCCCCAGCCGGTTTTCCTCGGCCACTATGAGGACTCGATGATACGCGAGAACGGCCGCTGGAAATTCCTGCGCCGTGTCGTCCGTGCCGATATACCAACTGATAATCAGATACAGCCCAAATGACGCCAATTCATCTTGAATGGGGCTATCAATGATTCGGGGTAGAACTTATGAAATGCCCAAAATGCGGGTTTGAACAATCTGATAAAAGTGATAGATGTTTGAGATGCGGGATTATTTTTTCAGAGTTTCATAACTCTCAAAGAATAGGTGGCGAATCAGATATTTCGCCTGATAAGGAAATTGAACCCGAACCTGAGAGTACAGGTAAAGTGTTAAGTCATCTATTCTTTGATGTGAAGTTTGAGACAAATCCTCTGATATTTGCGGGAAGGGTGTTGTTCTTTGTTATTATAGTTGTTTGGGGAGTGGTTTTAATCAATGCCTCTATAGAAAGCAATTACGTTGCAAGATCTTTTTGGCATCTGTTAAACCTCCCATTTCATGAAGCAGGACACATTGTTTTTCGACCTTTTGGGCGAATTATACACTCTCTAGGGGGAAGTCTTGGGCAATTACTGATGCCTTTGATCTGTTTTGCTGTTTTTTTAATAAAGACCAGAGATCAATTCGCCGCGTCCTTCTGTATCTGGTGGCTTGGGGAAAATTTTCTGGATATGGCGCCATATATAAATGATGCCCGGTCTTTATCACTACCTCTTCTAGGAGGGAATGTGGGATACTCATCTCCTTATGGATTTCATGACTGGGAATTTATTCTCACGGAATTGGGACTGGCCCGCTATGATCATTTTCTGGCAGGTTGCTCTTGGGCGATAGGCACTGTTCTTATGATTATATCATTCTTGTGGGGTGGGTATCTGCTTGTCAAACAATTTAAGTATTTAATATGATATGATTTTAAGAGCTGAAAATGTCAGTTTTTACAGCGCGTTTATTGTAAGAAAATACTTTTAACATAGCTTTATTAGGTCACAGTTTGAGAAGATTGATCCAAATATCAACAATTACTTTCGCCTTTTTTCTGTTTAGCTCATATGTCTTCGCAGATCAATTTAAGGTGACATGGGTTTATGACGGGGATACATTCAAGGCAAAGGGACACGATATTGAGATAGTGGTGCGATTGATCGCCATAGACGCGCCTGAAATATCCCACGCTGAAGGGGAGCCCAGCCAGCCTTTCAGCATCCAGGCAAAGAGGATGCTGACGCATCTGATTCTAAACAAATCCGTGAACATAAAAGGATACGGCCTTGATAAACACAACAGGCTTCTGGCTGTTGTTTCTTACAGAGGCAAAAATATCGGCGTCGAGATGATTCGACAGGGCCTGGCAGAGATATATCAGGGGCAATTGCCCGACAATCTTGATCTCAAAGACTATAACCGGGCCGAGTTTCAGGCTAAAACATCCAAGAAGGGTATATGGACCCAGGGAAATGACTACGTCAGCCCCAGGGAATGGAGAGGACGTTAGCTACAGCTACAAGCTATAGCCGCGAGAACCTATAATCGTTGATCTCCATGGGCAGCTTTATTAATTAGACTATCTTTTAATCTGGCATCTTAATCTCTTCCCGTCCCATTATTTACCTATCTCGACACCCCCGTTGTCAATCAGGATTTCCACGGTCCACCTTGCAGCGTTCCCCACAATATGGGGGCATTTTCCGGGGCTCGAGTGCCCCCCGGCTTCATCCAGTTTCCGGAATTCATCCTCATCTTCCAGTGAAAAAAACCGGCCGAAGATCTGCCGCTGTATGTTAGCGCACGTTATAGTGCCGTATTCACCCACATATTTATCGCACAGTGCCCTTGCCATGGGCTGGGCGGCAAAAAGGGCGTCTATATTGGGGTCCTGTATAAACTCGGTGTCCGACATATACTCGAATGGCCGGCCAAAAAAATAGTCCAGAACCATTATGCCTCCCACAAGTCCGCCGCATGTTCCGATTATCTGCAGGGCGGTTCCTCCCGCATTTGAACAGGACGCCTTGACCAGAACGTCCGGAAAATCAAGAACACGGTACAGGGCCGCCACGGTACTTTGAGAACAACTGAAAGAGTTCCTTTCATAGGCCACTCCCAGATCATACGCCTTCTGCAACAAATCCTCCGCTGATAACATCCGATATTCTTCTCTGACCTGATTCGCCATTTGACTCTCTCCCTTCTTAACTCTCATCTTGCTATAGACTGCTTAACGTTGTAGACCTTGATAGGGCGTAAGGCCCAATCACTTATAATGTAGCCGACCTCATCCTACGCGGACCCAAAAAAGTCAAGGCAGCAGGCCCTTCCCTTCAGGGCATGAAAAAAGCGAATGGCAGGAATTCGAGGCTATTTCAGCAGGTCAAAACCTATATTTCCCGAGTGACCTTGTAATTCCTTCAGTTGTGCTTTCAGGCTATCCAGCATATCCTTTAGTGCGCCATTCTCGTCCGTCAGACTTTCTACTTTTGCCCTTAGGTCAGCCGCCTCCTGCTGAGCGGCAGCTAGTTTTTCCTGCACTCCGCTAGCGACTTCTGTAACTGTCTCCATCTTTAAAGGCTCCTCAATCCCGATCTTGGCCTGAGCCGCCTTGATGGAGTCTTCCAGCTGGGCGATTTTATCGTTTGCGTTACTAAGTTCATCCTTCGTCTCGTTTAGTTCACCGATAACCTTTTGGTATTCATCCTCGCTGACACCGCATCCAAAAAAGACTATTACTAAACTTATTAGAATCATTGATATTAACACATGTTTTAAGGCCTTCATGGCAATACCCTCCTTTCCTTTAAATAGTTATTTAATCTGTCCTATAAATATGAACATCTTGCTGTGGGTACGGAATTACGATACCTGCCGCGTCAAATCGCTTTTTTATCTTCTCCTGGGTCGCGAAAAATACGTCCCAGTAGTCTTGCGTTTTAACCCAAGGCCTCACGGTGAAATTAACGCTGCTTTCGGCAAGCTCCAGAACAGCTATTGTCGGGGCAGGATCTTTAAGCACACGATCATCCTCGGAAATTATCTCTTCAAGGACTTTTCGAACTTTGTCCAGGTCGTCGCTGTAGCTCACCCCGGCAACAATATCCACACGACGTTGATCATTGGCCGTATAATTGACAATATTGTCTCCGGTTATTTTGGAGTTGGGTAAGATCACTTTCTTA
>CAYUYB010000118.1:0-8039 GCA_964449025.1 uncultured Desulfobacteraceae bacterium | reverse complement strand
TGACCATCGGCATGGCTGTGGACGCTAACGTCCTTATCTTTGAGCGAATACGCGAGGAGTTGAGACTGGGCAAGACCCCGCGTACTGCCATTGAATCGGGATATCAGAAGGCGTTTGTAACCATTCTGGATGCCAATGTGACCACCTTTATAGCGGCCATTGTCCTTTTTCAGTTCGGCACCGGCCCAATCAGGGGTTTTGCGGTCACACTCAGCATAGGTATCGTGGCGAGTTTTGTTACCGCGGTGTTTATCACAAGGGTTATCTTTGATTATTTTTTTGTATATCGGAATATGAAAAGGATAAGCATATAGAAATTAGTAAACAGGAAAGAGAGAAGAGCTGAACGATGAGGGCTGAGAGCTAATGGCTGATAGCTAATAGCTAACTTAGGCTTCGAAAAAGCCGGGCCCAAGGTGCAAGGCGCAAGGCGCATGGCGTAAGGCGTTAGGAAGAACAGAAAATAAGAGGGTCAGAAGGCAGAAGCCGGGAGCCTATTTCGTCATTCCCCGACTTGATCGGGGAATCCAGGAAAATACAATAATAAGCATCAAAATCTCTGGATCCCGGTTTTCACCGGGATGACGGATGCGGCGTTGGAGTGACGGTATGGAACAGAAAACGATTCGAGGGTACGAGGGAGAAAAGCTAACAGCTAATGGCTGGCAGCTAATAGCTAACTAAGGAGTGATTTTATGGAATTTATAAAACCGGGTATCCATATTAATTTTATTGGAAAAAGAAGGATTGCCTACATCCTGTCTCTTTCCATGATCCTTGTCACTATCTTCCTGCTTATATGGAGGGGAGGGCCAAATTACGGGGTGGATTTCTCCGGGGGGGTTGTTATTCAGGTAAAAATGGAATCGCGACACAGTCCCACGGAGATTAAGGAGGCACTAAGGCCCCTTCAATTTCAGGACAGCATTGTCCAGGAATTCGGGGAAAAGGCTGAATTCGAATATCTCCTTAGGCTGATGCAAACAGATCTGGAATTGAGCGGGCTTAGTGAGGACGTAGAGCGCCTATTAAAAGAGCAATTCGGGGAAGAATTGGAGATTCGAAGGGTAGAGATGGTCGGCCCCAAGGTCGGTGAGGATCTGAGGCAGAAGGCCCTGTTCGCTATATTTTACGCCATCCTTTTTATTGCCATATACATCTCAGGGAGATTTGAACTGAAATGGCTTATGAGCTTATGCATGGCTGTTCCCCTGCTCTTAGTGGTTTATATAGCGTCAAGCATTGGAGTGGCTATTACTTGGTTGATCATAGTGGCAATGATCGTTACGATTGCGCTTTGCTGGTTCCTGAAACTAAAATATGCCATGGGCGCGATCCTTGCGCTTATCCATGACGTTGCTATAACCGTGGGGGCCTTTGCTTTGACCGATCGGGAGATATCCCTGACCATCATAGCCGCATTACTCACGATTGTGGGGTATTCCCTTAATGATACGATAGTTGTTTTTGACAGGATAAGGGAAAACCTGAGACGTGTGCGCAAGGGAAGGCTGGAAGACGTGATGAACGCAAGCATTAATGAGACCTTGAGCAGAACCATTCTGACCTCTTTTACCACATTGATTGTTGTATTGGCCCTGTTTCTAATGGGAGGCGGGGTGATTCATGATTTCGCCTTCGCTCTGTTGGTAGGTATCTTGGTCGGTAGCTATTCGTCCATATTCGTGGCAAGCCCTGTGATTCTTATCTGGGAGGGCAGTGGCAGCTCGAGGTCAAAGTAAATCCTCCTCTATGACATCATGGATCAGTTGATCTGGATATGATCCATGGATTACCCGAAGATTGACATGGTAGCGCGATCTGCGATAAAAAAAAAGAGAAAGCCCCCTGGCTCTAATCGGATGGCTAGATGGGCAGTGGTTTTATTGACCATGTCTCTGCTGTTTGTCGGATACCTACTGTGGTCATGCCTGTATGATTCATCTCCCCGTTTCAATTTCACAGTGATTAGCAAGGATAATGAAACCTTAAAGATCCTGAACGGGGAATCCCTGCGACTTCATCCCAAAAACAGGCTTAAAATTATGGATATATCAACAGATATATGCTTCAACCGTGGTGTCCGGCTTGTTTCCGAGGGGCTGGACATAAACTCGCTGTTATACAGAGAGGTCTCGGTGGCGGAACTCCTGGCCGAAAGGGATATATATAAGGGATATGCCTTCAAGGTAGAGGTAAAGCAATATAATGAGGCCATAGGACATTTTGATCTCATTGTCGAACCTCTGGTGGAAGATTGGCTTGACAGGGCGGAGAGGAGTATCGGGGCTGAGAGGAAGATCGCGGTTCTGGAACAGGCTTTGCGGTTCGCACCGGATGATAGAAGGATAAAAGACAGACTGGTCAAGGAATACATCTCCCTTAAAAAATGGGAGGAATCCGCCCTTATGCTGGAGGAAATGGCTGAAGGGGATCAACCGGACAGGCATATTCTATTACAGCTAGTCGAAGTCTATGGGGCAATGTCGGAACCCGGTAAGTCCGTAAGTGTTCTGCAAAGGCTTGTTAGTCTGGGGCCCGATGATGTGGATATAAGGATCAGACTGGCGGATACCCTGGAGAAGGCGGGGAGGGATGCCGATGCCATAAAGCAGTATGAAGAGGTTCTCAACATGATGGGAGATAAGGATCCTCTACCCGTGTATAAATCACTGGGGTTCCTTTACTCAAGGAACAAGCTAATCGATAATGCCATCTCTACTTATCTGAAGGCCGTCGAAATGGATAAAGGCGACGCGAACCTGTATTACAATCTTTCTTTGCTTTATGAACAGAAGGGCGAGGAAGAAAAGGCTGATACATATCTCCGCAAGGCCGTCGAATTAAGGTCCGGGGATATCCAGGGACGCGTGAGGTTGTCAGAGGGCCTCATAAACAGGGGCAAGCTGGATGAGGCTGAAGCGTACCTGAAGGAGGTCTTGGATAAGGAACCCAGGTCTCTGGAGGCTTGGCTGCTCTTGGCCGTCATATGGGAGAAAAGAGGTAATAGAGAGGCGTTAAAGGCCGCCTATGAAAATATCCTGGGTCTTGATCCCGGAAACAGGAATGTAGTCTATAATCTAGGAATCATTGAATACGAGAAGGGCAACCTCAGCAAGTCTCAAAGCTATCTGGAGAAATATATTAGGAGTTCCCCCGGGGACAGCGATGCGCATGCCTTCCTCTTCGATATTTACAAAAAGCGGAACAAGGAAGAACTCGCCTTTAAGGAGGCAAAGGCCATCATAAGGCTAAAGCCGAAAGAGATTGATTACTATCATTACATATTTGAATACCTCAATGGCCTAGGCAGTTATGAAGAGATGGCAGAGGTCATGGAAGGGGCCATCAAAAATAATCCTAAGAATAAAGATATCAGGAAATATCTTGTAGTGGCTTATCTCAATACCGGAAGGGACGATCTGGCCCTAGAAGAGATAAAAGAGATCCTTAACTTTACGCCTGATGACATAACCCTGCTTCTACAACTGGCGAGGTTGCAGGAGAAGCGGGAAGATTATGAGGGAGCCCTTGCCTCTTACAAAAGGATTATCGATATCTCCCCCGAAAATGAGGAAGCTAAAGAGGGCTATCTCAGGTTAAGGCTCAAGGTGCTCTAAATTAGTTAGCCATCAGCTTTCAGCCTTCAGCTATTTCCTGTTTCCTATTTCCTGTTTATTGTATTCAGCTTTCAGCTTTTCATTTTGATATTTTGCTCTGACCCTTAAACCTTGAATTTTGAATATGGAACCTTGAATAGTTTTAACCAATTAACCATTCCACTATTTACCTACTTAACCAATTATCGCCATGCGCCATGCGCCATGCGCCATGAGCTATCAGCCTCCCTCCTTGCCCGCTCTATTTAATTTATCGGGCAACTCGTCAGGTCTGTTGACGTTAAAAAAGGATCTCAGTTGAGGATCATAGGTCCTTATCTCGGTCTCATGTATAAACCTGACATTAAGTCTATGGAAGGATTCAACGATCTGGTAGGAGCCCGATGTGATGAGTTCTATCAGGACAGGCAGGCAGCTTTTCCTGTACAACGCGTAAAGGGGTTCGATCTTCCAGTCTACCTTGGGCACTACCGCATCGAAGTTGTCCTTAACAGATACTATGTAACGTATCAGGTCTTGGCTGGCAAATGGCATGTCACACGCTATAAAGAAACCCTCGTTATCCCGGATCTTTTCAAGTCCGGTATATATCCCGCCAATCGGGCCCAACCCCTGAATAAGATCCTCATGTGCAGGCAGATGTAAATATGAATATTCCCGCGGACAGTTGGTGATGAGGATAACCTTTTTGAAAATGGTACCCATCACACTGGCTACCCTGTCAATTAACCGGGTGCCATTTATCTCAACAAAGGCCTTATTGGTCCCGTAGCGGCTGCTCTTGCCACCTGCCAGAATAACGCCTGTCACGTCACTGATAGGTTTTTGTCTTTGATAGGTATCGCTGTTTGCGACGGGCATGATGTCTTCCTGCTTGCGTGGCGCTAAAAAACACACCCTTGCAATAATTTATTGAGGTATTATATTTGCCTTTAAAGCCGGATATTCCGGTTTTTCCTTAGCACAATCCATGATTGAAATCCAGAGGTTTCGGCCATGAAAAAAACCCTGTTTGGTTATATGGACCCCCGGGTACCCGGGCAGACCTCGGAAAAAGGCCCTGATTTTGATCAGTTGGAGGCAATGGAACTTTACTGCCCCCGGTGTGGCCGGGCGGTTCCCGTGAGGAAGTCCCTCCTCTTGATATTGCCTGAAGGAGATAAATATGAATACCGGTGCCAGTATTGTGGGGCGACCGTGGGAAATAAACTGGATCGCAAAGGACAGTCTCAAGGTATCATCAAGATTTGATGTGCATACAAGAGAAAAGAGAAGAGAGAAAAGAGCTTAAAGCTAAAAGCTCAGGGCTAAAACCTGGTAGTTAGTTAAATAGTTAATGGTCAAATAATTGATCGCTGAAAGGATAGGAAATAGAAAACAGAGAAGAGGGAAGAGAGGCACGGATCAAAAGGTTCTTAGCTTTCAGCTTTTAACCTTGAACTTTGAACGTATAAACTATAACCATAAAGGGAGGATCGATTTTGGAAGAGAGAGATATCATCATTATTGGTTCGGGGCCGGCTGGCCTTACCGCAGGCGTCTACAGTGGTCGGGCAGGGTACAGGCCCCTTGTTATAGAGGGAGTGCCCAGCGGAGGGCAGCTGCTGATAACCACGGATGTGGAGAATTTCCCGGGTTTTGCGGACGGAATTCCGGGTCCGGAATTAATAGCGAATATGAAAAGACAGGCCGAGCGATTCGGCACCGAATTTTTGATGAAAGACGTGACCGATGTCGAATTAGATGTATATCCATTCAAGATTACGGCGGAAGACACAGAATATCTTGCCAAATCCGTGATTATCGCCACCGGCGCCCAGGCCAGATACCTGGATTTGCCTTCTGTTGAGGCGTTTAGGGGCAGGGGCGTATCAGCCTGTGCCACATGCGACGGATTTTTCTTCCGTGACAAGATTGTATACGTGATAGGTGGCGGTGATACCGCCGCGGAGGAGGGGCTTTTTTTGACAAAGTTTGCAAGAGAGGTCAATATCGTTCACCGAAGAGATATTCTGAGAGCGGAAAAGTACATGCAAGAGAAACTTTTCAAAAATCCAAAGATAAATATTATCTGGGATTCGGTCTTGGAGGAGATAAAGGGGCCGGAGGGCGGTGTGGTTGAAAAGGTAGTAATCAAGAATGTCAAGACTGGCGAACTGTCGGAGAGGGATGCGGATGGAGTGTTTATGGGAATCGGGTATTCTCCGGCTACATCTCTGTTCAGGGGCCAGATCGATCTGGATGAAAACGGATATATCATATGCAAGGATGGCGCGAAGACCAGTGTGGAAGGGGTATTTGCCGCGGGAGACGTAAGGGATCCGCTTTTCCGTCAGGCCATCGCGGCCGCGGGGACAGGGTGCAAGGCGGCCATTGAAGCTGACAGATTTTTACAGGATACTCAATAGGCCCGCGGGTGAAGATATCTTGTCTTCATTGATAATCCGGAGATAAGATGGTGGATCAGGGAAGATAGCAATGAGTTGACAAACATGAACGCACGTGTTAATCAATCCGGAAAAGAGAGGAGCAGCATCTCAAGATTGATAGGATCACAGGGTCCCAGGGATCGAGGGGCCAAGTGGCGCAAGGCCTAAGGCACAGGGCCGGAGCTGTGATACCTCAGGTGATCATATAGCGCATATGACGTGAAACAATGAAGAGAAAAGAGCTGAAAGCTAAAAGCTAATCGCTAATGGCTAATAAATATCACAGGGAGACATTGAATGGGTAATGTTCTTGAAATTTCCGATGATTCCTTTGATTCTGAGATCATGGGATCTGATATTCCGGTTATGCTGGATTTTGGGGCTGAATGGTGTGGGCCTTGCAAGATGGTAGATCCTGTCGTAGAAGAATTGGCTGCCGCGTATGATGGTAAAATCAAGTTTGCCAGGATGGATGTTGATAACAATCGAGAGACCCCTGTGAAGCTGGGCATACGAAATATCCCGACCTTCATCTTTGTAAAGAACGGTGAGGTTGTTAATACTATAATCGGAGCTTACCCTAAGAGTTCCATAGAAGCAGAGCTGAAAAAGCTTTTATAAATATTCATAGATGTCAGTTATAACCAGAAGTCGGGAGCCTCTGCTCTTTGTCCTCTGTGTCCCGAGTTTTAGCTTCTTGTATAGGCATCCTTAATTATTGATACCTTGAGGTGTGCAGCTCGGTAGTCAATCTAGCTTAATGGGAAAGATATGTATAGAATACCTTTGATCATTGGCCGCATAATAAGCGTGGGTGTCTTGGTATCCACCTTTTGGGGGTGCGCGGAGACAAAGTCTGATATTGATAAGTCTGCTCCTGAGGCCTTGCTGACCTTTGGGCTGGAAAGGCTGGAAAGATCCGATTATGACTTGGCTGAAAAGGCTTTTGAGGCTATAAAGAATAGATATCCTTACAGCAAGGAAGTTGTTATCGCCGAGTTGAAGATGGCGGAGTCCTATGTTAGAAGAAAAGACTTCGATTCAGCCCTGCTAGTATATTATGATTTTGAGAGACTGCACCCTAAAGACGAGAATATTCCATATGTTATCTACCAAGAAGGGCTGTGCCATTTTAGACAGGCATCTACCATAGACAGGGAGCAGACCCATATAATTAGGGCGAGGAAGGAATTCGAAAGGTTAGTAAACAGATTTCCGGATAGCGAATATGTGGATAAGGCAAGGGATTACATAAGAAAATGCCTCGTGCATCTTTCCGAATATGAATTATATGTAGGGCATTTCTATTTCAAGATGGGCGAATATGAAGCGGCCATGAAGAGGTATGAGTATATTATTCAGAATTATCCTGATATGGGTCAATATCACGAGGCCTTGGAATATATAAGCAAGTGCAAACAGAGATTAGCCGAAAAGGATTAGTCATTACCCTTTCTCTTTCCTATTTCTTCTTTCTTACCGTTTGCCTTCGGGCTTCTGACTGCTCCCTCCTCCCCTTTTAGGGGAGGATCAAGGTGGGGTCTCTTCAGGTTTTATGTTCGTTCGGGGAACGAACCCTCTTAGTTAGCTATTAGCCATCAGCTTTTAGCTTTCACCCTTCATCTCTTTTCTCTTTCCTCCGCCTGTCCTGTAGGGCCCATTCCCCGAACAGGTCGGTCTCATCGGTTCGTTCGGGGAACGAACCCTACCCAGCTATCATCATAACCTGTAGGGCCCATTCCCCGAATGGGCCGTTTCCATCTTAAATCCTTTATTGTATAATCTCGTAGACAGTCTCAAGTGCGCGCCCAAGCTCTTCAGGGCGGTTTCCTCCCCCCTGGGCCATATCCGGCCTACCGCCCCCTTTTCCGCCCACGATCTGTGATAGTTTCCCCACAATCTCGCCTGCCTTGAACCGGTTGGTGAGGTCTTTGGTAACCAGACATATGAGCATGACCTTGTCCTTTTTTCTGGCCCCTAGGACGATAAT
>CAYUYB010000117.1:0-8087 GCA_964449025.1 uncultured Desulfobacteraceae bacterium | reverse complement strand
AAGTATATACTCAGCGCAATTCAGCCACTCCTTCAGCGTGGAATACATACCCCTCTTCAAGAGCACTGGCTTGCCCGCCTTTCCCACCTCCTTAAGGAGAGAAAAGTTCTGCATGTTCCTGGTGCCGATCTGTAATATGTCCGCATATTCACATACCCATGACACATCCCTGGGATCCAACACCTCGGTCACCACAGGAAGCCCGGTCTGTTTCTTCGCCTTTTCAAGTATCTGCAGGCCTTTGATCCCAAGGCCCTGGAAGGCGTAAGGAGAAGACCTCGGCTTGAAGGCCCCTCCCCTTAGGATATCAGCGCCTGCCTCTTTAACCCGAATAGCGGTTTCGATTGTCTGCTCCTCGCTCTCTACACTGCAAGGTCCCGCGATCACCACAAAACCGGCACCGATCCTGACTTTGCCTACCGCGATTATCGTCCTTTCCACCATCCGACCGCTTATGCCGGTTAATTTAAGATCTTCCATTTTTTCTACCATTCTCTTCCTTTTTGTCGGTCATAAATTTGATCCTTATCCTGTGGCACCTTTAATGCCCTTACCTTACAAACACGATTTATTTGGATGTCCTTATTGGCATCAAGCCTTTAAAAAAATCCTTCATTTCATTGAAAAGCCCCTCCAATCCCTTCTGATCCCTGCTATCAATGACGCCTTTAAGGGATTCCATGGTAGCGATGTGGCGACGTATATACTCTTCCGCGAATGGGTTCTCCATGAGGATGCTTCCAAAAAGATCCGCCGGCTGTTCCAGCATATCCTTGATCCTTTCCAGTATCCTTGTGAATGTGCTTGTCGAAAGTCCCATGATCTCTTCCAAATCAAACCCTGAATTACTGATGGACATGGCAAAAGCAATAGTTGAGAAATGATTGACAACCTGTATCAGGCCCATCATGCGATCATGTATCTCCGCGCCAATAACCGTGACCCTGTATCCTTCATCCCGGAAAAGATCACAAATCCAGCCAAGCCCTCTTTTGCCCCTCCCCGGGCAAACGGCTATATTGCGTATTTCACTGTTTATGGATTCAGGGCCGAATAAGGGATGAATCCCTACCACATCGCTCCTGGAGTATTTCAGCATCGCGTCCATCGGCGCCCGTTTTACGGAAGTAAGGTCCATAAGCACCCCCTCTTCATGAACAAGGGGACCTATCTCCCGGATCAAAGAAATCGTATCCGCAATCGGCACCGAAATTACCACGACATCGCACTGAACGGCCATTTCAGCGGGACTCAGGCTCGTGCTACGTCCGGATGTCAGTACCGTCAGATTTCTCTTTTTCATCAAACCCGCCAGCCACTCCCCCATCTTGCCAGAGCCCCCCACTATCCCTATCTTCTTGTAGCTTAATCCCATGGATCTCCTCCGACAGGATATGACCCCAGCTTCTTCAGAAACACACAATGCCCTTCCATCTCCTCAAGGGCCTCCTTAAGGGCAGGCTCCCTCTCATGCCCCTCGATATCCATAAAAAAGAGATATTCCCAGCTTCTTCTCCTCATCGGCCTTGACTCTATCCTGGCCACATTGATATCCCTCTTCGCCAGCGCCCCGAGGCACCTATGAAGAGCGCCGGGCTCATGTAAAAGGGAAAAGAGAAGGGATGTCTTATCCTTCCCTGTAGGTTCAACCCCATATCTACCTATAACCAGAAACCTGGTGATATTGTCAGGGTCATCCTCTATATTTTCATACAGGGTCTTCAATCCGTATCTCTCTCCTGATAAACGGCTTCCGATGGCCGCAGCCTCAGGGTCATCAGAGGCCATCCTTGCCGCCAGAGAAGTGCTTGCCACTTCCGTGATCGTTACATCAGCCATATTATGCCGTAACCATGCCCTGCATTGGGCCACAGCCATGGGATGGGAATAAAGACGCTTTATGCCTCCAGGTTCTTCAGCCAAGGCCAGGAGGTAGTGTCTTATCCTCATAAAGCATTCCGCGCATATGGCTATTTCATATCTGTATAAAAGATCCATGGTGATATTGACCGAACCCTCATAGGAGTTCTCAATAGGGACCACACCCTGCTCACACACCCCTTCATCCACAAGTTTGAACACATCTTCAATAGTCACGCCCGCATAAAAGGATACCGATTCTCCATACATCGCTACGGCAGCCTGGTGGCTGAAAGTCGCCTCCGGCCCAAGGTACGCCACGCAATCCATATGATCTCCCTTCTTCATCCTTCTATCCTCTAACTTTCAGATGTTAGCTATCCTCCCTTGACACCCTCTCACACGACCCTAAAAGAGCAACCGAAATTAGATTGGTGCCCTGAACCCTGTGCCTTACGCCTTGCGCCATGCGCCTGTCGGCTTGAAAAGAACGCCTGTGACCGGAGGCTTGTCCATTCTTTACATTCAGCATTCAGCTTTCAGCCTTCAGCTCTTTTCTCTTTCCTCTGTACTGACTCCTGACTTCAGTCTTCTGTCTTCTGCCTTTAACCGTCTGACCAATTACCTGCTTCCAATCTGTAGGGCCTGTTCGCTAAACAGGCCCCTCCCCTCCTACCCTCTTAGGGGAGGATCAAGGTGGGGTCTCTGTTTCACCGGTTCGTTCGGGGAACGAACCCTACAAAACCATCATCCTGAGAAGGGCTTATTTCGTCAACTTCTAATCTTCTTACTTTAGCCTTCCGCCTTCTGTCTGTCTTATCTTCTTGTCTTCTCGCCTTCTTATTCCCTTTGCCCTATGAGCTATCAGCTGTGAGCTGATTTACCGATGCTCCTTACGCCCTGCGCCTGATTCCTGAGATAATGATCCGCCAATGTCAATTTCACCATGGCCTCAAGAACGGGGATGACCCTCGGAATGGCGCTCACATCGAATCTTCCCATTATCTTGATCCTGGCACGCTCCCCTTGCCGGTCAATAGTATCCTGCTCTATACCGATTGAAGGGATCGGTTTTATTGCCGCCCTTATTATTATCTCATCGCCGTTCGATATCCCTCCCAGGATGCCGCCAGCGTGATTCGTCCTGAAACCCTCCGGTGTAATCGAATCATTGTTTTCCGATCCCTTTAGTCTGGCAGCTCCGAAGCCTTCCCCTATCTCAACACCCTTTACCGCCCCCACAGACATGACTGCCTTTGCCAGGTCCGCGTCCAGCTTGTCGAATACCGGCTCCCCAAGTCCCTCAATACACCCCATAACCCTGACCTCTACGACACCCCCAAGAGAGTCTCCTTGTTTCATCGCTTCCTGGAGGGCCTGCTCCATACTGTCTGAGGCCATGCTATCGGGGCAATACAAGGGGTTTTCATCAACGGTTTCCAGGTCAAAAGACTCCGCCCGAATCCCACCTAGCTCCAATGTATAGCCCTTGATCTTCATGCCCGCAGGCTCCAGGAGCCTTTGCGCTATAACCCCGGCCGCCACCCTGGCCACCGTCTCCCTGGCGGAATATCTGCCCGCGCCCCTGTAATCAAAGTGCCCGTACTTTTTGAAATATGTATAATCACCGTGACCCGGACGGAAAAGATCCTTTATAACCTCATAGGGCTTGCTGTCGGCATCCCGATTATATATGAACAGGGATATGGGCGCCCCGGTGGTGAGCCCTTCAAACACGCCGGACATGATCTCTACCTGGTCTGTCTCTTTGCGGGGTGTGTCAAAGGAACCGCGTCCAGGTCTGCGTCTTGCCATCTCACGCCCGAAGTCCTCCTGTGTGATGGGCAGGCCGGGCGGGCATCCGTCTATCACGGCGCCGATCACCTTTCCGTGCGATTCGCCGAAGGTTGTGACCCTGAACAATTGTCCAAATGAATTTCCGGCCATGTGTCCTCCTTTGATTGGTTCATTCGCCTCTTTCCTCTTTCATCCGTGCTGACTTCTGACTTCAGTCTTCTGTCTTCTGCCTTTAACCGTCTGACCAATTACCTGCTTTCAATCCTGTAGGGACCATTCGCTGAATGGGCCGCTTCTCGCGCCCTGACATGCCTCGCCATCTTGTCACGCCGAATCCCGTACGGCGAAGGCGGAAGCCTTTCACCGGGCGTATCTAACCTCCTCCTAAAAGGGGGAGGAGTTAAGGCCCCGGACTATGCAAACGGGCAGAGGCCTCTCGGATTATCTCTTCAGCGACGGTCTCCAAGGGGATACCGTCCGTTTCAATCACAACATCCGCGGCGCCCTCATACAGGGGATTTCTAAGATCCAAAACACCTCTTACCTCCTCCACCGGGTCCTTACCTGTCAGAGAGGGCCGCGCCGCACCCGCTTCTTGCTCTTTCTTCATCCTCTCTTCCAAGGTCTTGACATCGGCCTTGAGCCATATAACAAAACCGTTCCTTTTGAGATTCCCGACATTTTCACCATCCATCACCACCCCGCCTCCCGCAGCGATTATAAGGTTATCCATGCCCGAGACCTCCCTGACAACATCTTTCTCCAGGGAACGAAAGTATCCCCACCCCTTTTCCGCTACGAGTTCACCTATGGGCCGACCGGTCCGTTCCTCGATCACCGTGTCAATATCTTTAAGATCTCTCTTCATCTTCTCCGCCAAGGCCTTCCCTGAAGAGGTCTTGCCACTGCAACGATAACCTATGAGTACAATATTCATATGGTCAGCCTCACTGTGAATCGTTAGTTAGCTTTTAGCTATTAGCTATTCTGGCTCGAAGTCCCGAATCCCCGAATCCTGTGTTATAGTTTGATCCGTTCGTTCGGGGAACGAACCCCACATAATTATATCCTAATCTGTAGGGCCCATTCCCCGAATGGGCCGTGTTTTATCGGTTTGTTCGGGGAATGAACCCTACATAACTACTACTCTTCTGTAGGGCCTATTCGCCGAACAGGCCGCTTCTGTTGACGGCGCTCGACTACTGGCTTCGTTAGCATCATGGCTGAAGTTCTTATAGAGCCTTAATATTATTTCACGGCAGGTTTTCAAGCTTTACCCCCAAAAACAAAAAAGGCCGTGGACATTTGTTCCTGCCCACGGCCTATATAAGAAAAAAGATAATCAAACCATGAGCAGACCTCTCCCCCAAACATAAAAAAAGAAGCCCTGCTCTGGTTGGTACTGTCTCATATCTCTCTTTGCCTGCAACTTTATATTCAAATATTGATAAATATGATATTAATAATTTAGCTTATTTGTCAAGATAAAAAATTGTGGTTAGCTATTAGCTGTTCTCCCCCCTTGACCCCTCGAATCCTTCTAATCTGCCTGCTCATTTTGAACGGTAGAATGTGGAACACGAAATCTCAAAACCGGGAACCCGCCCCGAAAGGGGTGGGACTGAGCGAGCGTAGCGAGCAAAGAATTTTATTAAAGTAGGTTCGTTCAGGGAACGAACCCTGCACAGCTATCATCCTAAGCTGTAGGGCCCATTCCCCGAATGGGCCGTTTCTTTGCTTCCCTTCGTCATTCAACATTCCCTGTTCATTATTACTCTATATTCTTTTTTTGGTTTTCACTCGACCCCTTGAACCCTGTCTTCCCCCCTGTCCTCCCCTCTTATTTGCAGTACGCGTATTTTTTTACGCTTGACTTTTTGATAATTCCCAAATAAGCTGTTTATGTATGAGTAACAACCAAAAAGATACCTCCACTATTTTATCAGAAAACTGGTGCTGGCTTGTATCCGAAAGGGAGGACTGCCCGCCAGGATAGATTAGTCCATGCTTAACCCGGGGCGCCTCTCAAAAGGCCCCGCGGTTGTAACAATTATTAAGGCCGTGGGCCAAAAACCCACGGCCTTTTTTATTAGGGATTATGGTGTCGAGTCACTCCAGAGCATGAGTTTATCGAATGGCTTGTTAAATTCCCGCGATCCGGCGGGTAAACCTCTCTCTCCTCTTAGGGGAAACCGGGATATTTATTCCCCTAATAGGCGAAACTAAACAGTTTTCCTCCCCCTCACAGGGGGAGGAGTAAGAAGCAGGCAGGTCCGGGATGATGAGTAAGGAGGTTATCCACAAAACAGAGCCCCCTGCCGGGCAAGATATCAATAATTAGATGTAAATTTTTAACGTTACACCACTGATTTATATATTAGGAATAAAAAAAGATGCAAAAAAGACCTTCTTTCTCCGAATTCGAACAGATGTCCAGGCAGGGAAACCTTATCCCCGTGTACCAGGAACTCCTGGCTGATATCGAGACCCCTGTCTCCGCTTACCTCAAGATCAGGGATAATTCCTACTCTTATCTCCTGGAAAGTGCGGAGGGTGGAAACAGGTGGGGTCGTTACAGCTTTATCGGATGCGAGCCTTTCCTGACGGTACTATCAAGAGATAATGAAGTAGAGGTCCGGGAAGAAGAAGGGAAGAGCACAATAAAGAATGTCGATAATCCAATCCATGTCCTGAGGGACCTGAGCAAGAGGTTCAAACCGGTCGTATTAAAAGAGCTGCCTCCCTTCCAGGGAGGCCTGGTAGGGTATGTCAATTACGATCTGATCAGAAAATGGGAACGGTTACCCCAGATTTCACCCGCTGAAAGTGATATGCCTGAGCTGATCTTTATCGCGTGCCGTAGGATCATTGTCTTCGACCACTTCACGCACCTGATGAAGGTGATCGCCTTCACATTCATAAAAGATGGAACAGACCTGAAAGAGGCCTACATCCTTGCGCGCGATGATATTGACAGCACCATCGAGAAACTGAGGCAACCGGTTCCCGCCGTCCCATCAGATTCCAGATTGTCAATATCGGAGCTCAGATCAAATTTCCGGAAGGAGGCATTCGAAGAGGCCGTCAAAAAGGCAAAGGACTATATTGTGGCGGGCGATATCATTCAGGTGGTCATCTCCCAGAGATTTTCCGGGGAAATCAAGGGCGAGGTCTTCTTGCTCTATCGCAGATTGCGAAGTATCAATCCATCCCCTTATATGTTCTATCTGGATTTTGGAGACATAAAGTTTATCGGCGCTTCCCCTGAGATCCTTGCCCGCCTTACGGACAGGAAGATCGAACTTCGTCCCATAGCCGGTACCCGTCCGAGGGGATCAACCGATGAGGAAGACCTGGCACTTGAAAAAGAGCTTCTGGCCGACCCCAAGGAACGCGCCGAGCACATAATGCTGGTCGATCTGGGAAGAAATGACGCAGGCAGGGTTGCCGTTCCCGGCTCCGTGAACGTCCCCGCACTCATGCAGGTGGAACGCTTTTCCCATGTCATGCACATCGTGTCAAGGGTGGAAGGGATCTTAAGGGAGGATAAGGACTCCTTTGATCTGTTCATGTCTTCTTTCCCGGCCGGCACGGTAACGGGTGCCCCCAAGATCCGCGCGATGGAGATCCTGGGCGAGCTTGAACCAGGCGCGAGGGGTCCCTACGCCGGTGCCGTGGGCTACTTCGCCTTCAGCGGAAACATGGACTTTTGCATCACCATAAGGACGATTACCATAATAAAAAAAAGCCTTTCCATCCAGGCGGGGGCCGGTATTGTAGCGGACTCCTCTCCAGCGGAGGAATACAGGGAGACGTTAAGAAAGGCGGGAGCAATGTTCAAGGCCATAGAAGAGACAAAACAAGATGATCCTCATAATTGACAACTATGATTCCTTTACCTATAACCTGGTACAAATCATGGCCCCCATGAATCATGAGGTAAAGGTCTTACGAAACGACCATATAGACATTAAAGGTCTCCGGGCAATGAACCCTTCCGCCCTTGTGATCTCGCCCGGGCCCGGTACCCCGTCAACAGCCGGGGTCTCGGTTGATGCAATTCGTTCTTTTGGACAGCGTATCCCTGTCCTGGGCGTTTGTCTGGGGCACCAGGCCGTTGCCGCCGCCTATGGCGGAAAAGTGATAAGGGCGGATCGTATCATGCACGGCAAGACGTCCCTTATCTACCATGACGGTCTGGGTATCTTTGAAGAATTACCGAATCCCTTCGAGGCGGTAAGATACCACTCGCTGATCGTGGAGACAGACACCTTGCCCGATTGTATGGAGATAAGCGCATGGACAGACCACGGCGAGATAATGGGTATCAGGCACCGTGAATACCCTGTCCACGGGGTGCAATTTCACCCTGAATCCATTCTGACGGACTCGGGGCCGAGACTCCTGAAAAACTTTTGTAATATTTTCGC
>CAYUYB010000116.1:0-8129 GCA_964449025.1 uncultured Desulfobacteraceae bacterium | reverse complement strand
TCTTGGACTGTGACGTGGAAGAACCTAACAGCCATCTTTTTATAAAGCCTTTGATTGAAGATATTAAGACCATATCCAACCCGGTCCCCGAAGTGGATATGGAAAAATGTAACCTCTGTGGCAAATGCAGTGAGATCTGCCAGTTCCAGGCTATAGTGGTTATTGGTAAGACTGTTTTGCCCTTCCCTGAACTCTGCCACAGTTGTGGGGGATGTATGGAGGTGTGCCCAGAAAAGGCGATCAGGGAGGTGGATCGGGAATTAGGTGTGATCGAATCAGGACACAGAAACGGGCTGGAATTTGTACATGGTAGGTTGAATATCGGGGAGGCCATGTCGCCGCCCTTGATCAGAAAGGTCCGGGAATACGGGCGACCGGGTGTGCTGACTATCATCGATGCCCCGCCCGGGACATCATGTCCGGTAATCACCTCCATGAAGGATGCGGATTTTGTTTTACTGGTCACAGAACCAACTCCCTTCGGTCTCTATGATCTAAAGCTGGCCGTGGGAGCCGTGAGAATACTGGGGATACCCTGCGGGCTGGTTATCAACAGGTCTGATATGGGGGATGATAAGGTCAGGGACTACGCGGATACCGAGGGCTTGCCTATCCTGATGGAGATCCCTTTTGATCGCAAGATCGCGGAGTCTTATTCAAAGGGAGAGATGCTTATAGAGACCTTGCCTGAGTGGAGGGAAAGATTTAAAAATTTATTATATCAAATCGAAGAAATTGTTTCAACCGGGAAAGAAAAAAAATAAGATAATGGAAGGAACGTTTTGGGATGAAAGAACTGGTTGTTATAAGCGGAAAGGGTGGTACGGGGAAAACGAGCATTATGGCGGCATTTGCTTCTCTGGCAAGGAATAAGGTGCTCTGTGATGCGGATGTGGACGCTGCCGATCTCCATTTGATTATGTATCCTCAGGTCAGGGAGCGTCATGATTTTGAGTCAGGTCATACTGCCGTCATCAATAAAGATAAATGCACGCAATGTGGCCTTTGCAGGGATCTGTGCAGGTGGAATGCCATTAGTGAAGACTTTGTGGTAGATCCGATCCAGTGCGAGGGATGCGGGGTCTGCTATTATTTCTGTCCTGAACAAGCAATTGATTTTCCCCTTAACACATGCGGCGAGTGGTTTATATCCGACACCCGCTTCGGCCCCATGGCCTATGCCATGCTTGGCATTGCAGAAGAAAATTCGGGGAAACTCGTGACCCTTATTAGGCAGGAAGGGAAGAAGCTCGCGGAAAAGAACAATCTGGATATGATTATCACGGATGGTCCTCCGGGGATCGGTTGCCCGGTGATTGCCTCTCTCAGCGGGGCCACAGCTGTGCTCATTGTGACAGAACCGACTGTCTCGGGGAGGCATGACATGGAGCGAGTGGCGGACCTGGCCGCCTTTTTCAAGATCCCGGCTATGTTATGTGTCAACAAGTTTGATCTTAATCCTGACGAGGCATCGGCCATAGAAGCCTTTGCCCAGCAAAAGCAGATCAAGGTTATGGACCGAATTCCTTTTGATCCGATTTTTACAATGGCTATGGTACAGGGAAAAAATATCTTTGAATATGACGGGCATTCCAAGGGGGCCGAGGCTGTCAGAAAGTTATGGGATGGTGTGGCAGAGGCCCTTGGGTTATGAATTAAGAGGCATTTGGCTTCTTCAGAAAAGTCCTATAAAAGGAGGTTAAGTAAGATGCCCAGAGGAGACGGAACAGGCCCAGGGGGCCAAGGACCAGGAACAGGTAGAGGAATGGGTGGTAGAGGCAGCTCAGGCCGCGGTCGGGGTGGTGGCGGACAGGGTCTGGGAGGCGGTTTTGCGGCTGGACCTGGCGGTTATTGTGTTTGTCCCAATTGCGGTGAAAAAGCACCCCATCAGCTGGGGAAACCCTGTTATGAGCAGCAGTGCCCCAAGTGCGGATCAGCGATGACCAGGGAATAAAGAGGGTGGAAGAATAGGTAAATAATCATGGATCCGGGTGGGGTGAAGGTGGCCTAAACCATTCGGGGATGCATGGCTGAAGAGGACCGCATCCAGGAGCGTATTGATGAAGCCGGCAACAGGTGGCAAAAGATCTATTTAGGAGGCGGGGAACACTGTAAACACTGGATTGGACAATTTAAGGAACCGGGCCAGTTACAGGTAGAAGAGATAGGCTCATAAGGATTCGAGTGTTTTGAGGATGCAGGGAAAGGGTTATACAGGGTCTGGTTGAAAGTGGATAAAAATAGGCTTAATGAACTGTTTTGATAAAATGAAAATGCTTTATTATTTAGTGTGGAGGAGATCTCATATCGTATGGAAACCTATAGGGTAAAATTCCTACCAGATGATAAAGCTGTAGAGATCGAGAAAGGCAAGACCTTGATGGAGGCCGCGGAAAAGGCGGAGGTACACATCAATAATCTCTGCGGGGGAAAAGGCGTCTGCGGGAGGTGCCGAGTAAAAGTAAGCAACGGCAAGATACGGGCAGATAAGCACTCGATCAGCTTGCTGTCCAAGGAAGAGATTATGGAGGGCTATGTCCTTGCCTGCCAGACAAAGGTGGATTCGGATATGGAGGTATTGATCCCAGCTGAATCCCGCCTTGCCGAAGCCCAGATACTACTTGAGCATATGCCCGTTGAATATGGTGAGCCGGAAAAAATCTCTCTCCATAGGGTTGCCGTTGATCCGATGACCTTATATGAACCTTTGGTGCAAAAGATCTATCTGGAGCTTAAAGAGCCTTCGATTGAAGATAACATAAGCGATATCGACCGGGTAATAAGGGGGTTGAGGAAAAAGACGGAATATAAAGATTTCGAGATATCTTTGCGTTGTCTTCAAGGACTTGCCTATAAATTGAGGAATAACAGGTGGAGGGCAACGGCCACCATTGCCAAACACGGCGATATTCATAGAATTCTGCAGGTTGAGGGAGGTGATACCACTGAGAAAAACTACGGTCTTGCGGTAGATGTGGGGACTACGACCATCGTCGCGCAGTTGATTCATCTGAAATCGGGAAATGTCCTGAGTGTCACCGGCAGCTACAATCAGCAGTCCCGTTTTGGTGAGGATGTTATCTCCAGGATGATATACGCATGCGGAAAGGATGATGGGCTCAATCCCCTCCATAGGGCGGTGGTCAAGAATATAAATCAATTGATAGATAAACTCATAGACGGCAAGGGGATTGATCGCAGCGAGATTACGTGCATGGTGGCAGCGGGGAATACCACCATGAGCCATTTGCTGTTATCTCTGATACCTTGCTCGATTCGTCTGGATCCTTATGTGCCCACTGTTAATACATATCCCCAGGTACGCGCGATGGATATCGGGATAGATATTCATCCGGAGGGCATCCTTGAAGTGTTGCCTGGAGTGGCTAGCTATGTGGGCGGGGATATCGTGTCCGGGGTCATAGCGTGCGGCATTACCGACAGGCCAGAAGTCAAAGTTCTTATTGACGTGGGGACCAACGGTGAAATAGCCATAGGCAATAATGACTGGATGGTATGCTGTTCCGCCTCTGCCGGCCCGGCTTTCGAAGGCGGAGGCATCACTCACGGAATGCGTGCCACAAGCGGAGCTATTGAGAAGCTCTTAATATCCGACGGTCGGGTAGAGTACAAGACTATCGGCAAATCAAAGGTGAATGGTATTTGTGGTTCCGGGCTGATAGACTGTCTCTATGAACTAGCCCGAAATCATGTCATCGACGGAGGAGGCAAATTCCGACCGGCTGAACAGGATGAGAGGTTACGGGAGAAAGACGGTGAGATCCAGTTTCTAGTAGTTCCCGCCGAACAAACGGAAACAGGGCGGGATATTGTCATCACCCAATCGGACATCAGCCATCTGATTCGATCCAAGGGTGCGGTATTTGCAGCCATAAAATCCCTGACGGATTACGTGGGCTTGAGATTCGAGGATATCTCTACCTTCTATGTAGCCGGTGGTTTCGGGAGCTACCTCGATATCCCCAAAGCGATCGGCATAGGCCTTTTACCGGACATTGATCCGAAAAGGATACAGTTTGTGGGCAACAGTTCTCTTATGGGCTCCCGCATGTGCCTTTTATCGACGCATACGATGGAACGTGCCCTGCAGGTGGCAAAAAATATGACCAATATCGAGTTGTCTAATTATCAGCCGTTCATGGATGAATACGTGGCGGCCATGTTTCTGCCTCACACGGACAAGAAGCTTTTCCCTTCAGTAGATTATTAGATTGGCATAACCGTTTCTCCCAGCGATCGGAATGCGAAGAGATAGAGATATTAATGAAAGAGGAGGATGTCATGGAGAGGATGTTTGAGAGATTTACTTTGAATAACCTGGCATTCGCAAACCGTTTTGTCCTTCCCCCTATCAAACTGGGCTATGGCAATGCGGATGGTACCGTCTCGGAGCGCCAACTGAGTTTTTACAGAGAGGTGGCTCAGGATGGCCCGGCCATGTTGATACTTGAGCCTGTTTCAGTAACAGGGGATGGGAAAGAACATCCCAAGCAGCTCTGCGTGCATCTGGAAGGATCAGAAAGGGAAATAAAGAAGATCGTTGATGTTATCCATGATCAGGGACGTCTTGCCTGTCTCCACTTGAATCACGCAGGTGCGGCTGCTGAGACTAAGCTTATCGGCGGTCCAGCCAGAGGGCCCTCCGCTATATCTTGTATGGCCAAAGAAGGCAGTGTTTCGATTCCTCTTACGGAGGAGGAGATTCAGGTTATACTTGGAAGTTACAGGGCCGCTGCTGAAAAGGCACAATCCGCTGGAGTCGATGTTATAGAAATACAGGGAGGCCATGGGTATCTTGTCTCTCAATTCCTGAACGCCAAACTGAACAAAAGGAAAGATCGTTTCGGAAGGGATAGACTGCTATTTGCAAAGGAGGCCATTTCATCGGTAAAGGCCGGCGCACCCCATCTGCCCTGCATCCTTAGAATCTCCGGCAGTGAGATGTCACCGGAATCCGGCATCAGTCAGGAGGATCTTTTGCCTTTACTGAAGCTTTCGGAAGACGAGGGGATAAGTGCTATTCATGTTGGTATGGGGAACGCATGCTTCAATCCTGCTTGGTATTTTCATCATGGCAGCCTGCCGGAAAAACCGCAGACGGATGCCCTGGCCTGGGTACGAAGCCAAACGACCCTCCCCCTGATTGTCGCCGGGAGGATGGGCAGAAAAGAAAGGATAACCAGGATATTGGATGATGGATTGGCGGATCTCGTGGCACTGGGGAGGCCCCTTATTGTAGATCCCCATTTGGTAGATAAGTGGCGAAAGGGGATGGAGAAGAAGATTATATATTGCGGTTACTGTCTTCAGGGGTGCCTGCATCGCTTAAGAGAGGGTGAGCCTTTGGGGTGTAATTTTAACCCGGAAATAGGGCTAGAGTCTTTTGAACCAGCCAAGGAGCCTATGAGAGTGCTAATTGCGGGAGGGGGTCCTGCCGGCATGAGTGCCGCCCTTTATATGAGCAGACGCGGCCATCAGGTTACTCTTGCGGAAAAGGAGGATCATCTTGGAGGACAATTTGCCCTTGCGTGGAAGACACCGGGAAAAGAGGCCATGAGAGAGGCGCTGGAAAGTCTGATCAGGGCTGTTGAAGACAGTGGGGCGTCTATAATTCTGAATAGGGTTATGGATCCTGACCTGATAAGGAAGACGCAACCGGACCTGCTTGTTTGGGCCACGGGCGCCCTGCAGAATATTCCTGAAATTCCAGGGCTCGAGGATCAATATGCGATGACGGCTTTGGAGTTTTTGGGGGAGAAAAAGGATGTACACGGCCCGAGGGTTCTGGTTATAGGGGCCGGGAGAAGCGGGCTGGAGATTGCGGAGAAGCTGGGGCAGGAAGGTTATGAGGTGGTAGCCACCAAACGGACGGATCCTATAGGGAGTAGGATGGAGGCCATTACCAGAAGCCTCACTTTAATGAGGATCGGACAGATGCCTAAGGTTACACTCATGAAACATACTGCTGTCAAAGCATTTTTGCCCCTTATGGTGGACATAGAACAAGACGGTATGGGCATGTCTCTGGAGCCTTTCCAAACGGTCATCCTGGCCTCCGGTATGCTATCCTCGCCGGAGCCGGATGAGGGGATTAGAAATAACGTACCCACAGTAGAGACCATAGGGGACGCGAGCGATGTGGGGGATATTTTTGCCGCGGTCCGTGCCGGTTATAGATTGGCTCAAACCTATTGAGTAAAAAGCAAAATCACTTACAGCCGGAAGCTCAATAGAGGGGAATAATGGTATAACTGCCGAATCCGGCTGAAGGCAAAGAGAGATGGATATGGACCAGATAGCGGAATTGCATAGTCTTAAAGAGAGGGCTCAGGCTATTAAAGCTCGCCTCCATTTACTTGATAAACGAATAGGAGAGATCCAGGGCCGGCCCGGAACCGGCGATCTTAAGGCTGTTGTCGATTCGGATCGGTGTGTAGGTTGTGGAATTTGTGAAGAAATATGCCCTGAAGAGGCTATTGTTATGAGCAGGACGGCCAGTGTAGATCCGCGGCGTTGCAAAGGCTGTGGCATATGTGTCGATAGATGTCCACAGGGTGCCCTTTCACTACGTCCCAGTAGGATGTAGAGGGAAAAAGAATAAATGCCAAGGATATCCCCTTTTGAGAGGTACGCGGATCAGTACGAGGAATGGTTTGTGCAACATCGCCGGGTCTATGAAGCTGAATTGCGGGCGGTAAGAGGCGTGATTCCGGGGGGCTTGGGTCTGGAAGTAGGTGTAGGTACAGGCCGTTTTGCAGGGCCCCTGGGCATAAAAATAGGAGTAGAACCGTCAAAACATATGGCTTACGTCGCCCGAAAAAGGGGGATGCAGGTCTTAAATGCGGTGGCCGAGGAATTACCGTTTAGTGATTCAATGTTCGATTTCGTTCTGATGGTTACGACAGTCTGCTTTGTGGATAACATCAGTAAGAGCTTTGGGGAGGCACATCGGGTTCTTTGCGACGGCGGGGTGATTATTGTTGGTTTTGTGGATCGCAACAGTAAAATGGGGCGGATCTATCTGGACCACAAAGAAGAAAATGTGTTCTACAGAGAGGCAACTTTTTTTTCGGTAGAAGAACTTGTCCAATACATGGAAAATACAGGTTTTACGGATCTACGTTTTAATCAGACGATTTTCGCTACCTTGGGCGAGACGGCTGAAGACGAACCCGTCAGGCCCGGGTATGGTGAAGGATCTTTTGTGGTGATACAGGCCTCTTCAGGTGGAAGAGAATGGAAGGGGAATTGAAATGCCGATCCATGAATATCGCAGTGAAATCTGCGGTGTGGTATCGGACTGACGGACGCATACCCGGTAGAGCCTGTTGCGGTAGAGAGGAATGCTGTTGAGACCCCGCCCTATAGCTATAGAGGGAGTTGCAGCTGGGAATAGCGTTATTTAAGGAGGTAATACATTGTCTGTAAAGGACTATTATCGGATTATGGGGGTCCCAGTAGATGCTAACCGAGGGGAGATAAAAAAGGCCTATCACAGGCTGGTGATGGAATATCATCCGGACAGGAACAGGGACGCCCCGGGTTGCGAGGAGCGTCTAAAGGAGATAAATGAGGCCTATCAGGTGCTTGGAGATGAAGGGGAAAGGCGGCGATACGACCTTTTAAAACAGAAACCTTTCATTAGACCTGTGTACTATCAAGAAGACTTAGGCGAAGACCTGATAGAGATCCTTAAAATATTTAGCGGCAGGGGCTTTGGTATGAGAGGAGCGTGGCGTTGCAGGGGAAGCGGCCTTGGAAGGAAATGCCGCAGGTGGAGTGTTAGATTATGAAGGTATCTGTTTGCGGAAAAGGAGGAAGCGGCAAGAGTACGGTTGTTGCCCTGTTGGCCAATACGATCAGGGACCGGGGCCTACGTGTCTTGATCATCGATTCCGATGAGTCGAACTCAGGTCTTTACAGGATGCTCGGTTTGGAGAGCCCGCCTGTTCCTCTTATGGAACTTGTGGGAGGCAAGGCCGTTTTGAGGAGTAAGATGGGGGAACCTAACGTACTTGAGCAAGAGGAGATTACCCTTGAGGAGATTCCTAAACCTTATATCCACGGAAGGGATGGGGTCAACCTGGTGAGCATAGGAAAGGTCTTGC
>CAYUYB010000115.1:0-8186 GCA_964449025.1 uncultured Desulfobacteraceae bacterium | reverse complement strand
TGTCGTAAGGACGAGCAGAAATATGGGGATAAAGTGGCTCACCTTGTATGCCTTTTCTGAAGAAAACTGGAGAAGGTCCAAGAAAGAGGTTAATTCCCTTATGACTCTCCTGAAACGATTTCTCAAAAGAGAATTGAAAGAGATGCTTACAAACGGGATCCGATTTCAGCCCATTGGAGACACTGGTAAATTTCCGGAAGATGTCAGGGCTGTTATCGATGAAACCATGAAACGTACAGATGGAAACAGTGATATGATACTTTCCCTGGCGCTAAGTTATGGAGGCAGGCAGGAGATATCTCGGGCTGTCCGGAAGATAGCCGAAAAGGTCATGTCGGGAGATATGCAACCGGAAGAGGTTACGGAGGAGCTTATATCGGATAGTTTGTACACGGCGGGGATGCCTGATCCGGACTTGCTTATAAGGACAAGCGGTGAGTGCAGGGTAAGCAACTTCCTATTATGGCAGATTGCTTATACTGAAATCTATATTACGCCTGTCCTGTGGCCGGATTTCCGAGAGAAAGAATATCTTCTGGCCCTTGAGGATTTTCAGAAAAGGAACAGAAGATTCGGAGCTACTGGTGAATAGTTGGAAGAAAGGTTTTTTCAATGCATATTAAGAGATGGCTTACCGGCATAATCTTTGCCCCCTTTTTGGTTTATATAATCGGGATAGGCCCGCGATGGCTTTTTTATTCGTTCCTTTTGCTCGTCGCCATTGCCGGGCTAATAGAGTTTTATAGGATGTCTTTCCCCGCGCTTTCCAGTTTGGTGAGGTGGTCAAGCTATTTTGTTACCTTCTTATTGTTTCTTATATTCAGCATTAACCAGCTATTGCTTGCTCCCATAATAATCTCTTTGTGGGCACTTGTCCCCCTGACTTTCTATATGTTGAGGCAATCAGATATGGATGGTAGCGTGGTTTCGGATATAGCAAGGGCCGTTTTCGGTCCGGTATATATATGCCTGCCCCTGGCGATGCTGATAATGATTGATAGGTATCCCCAGGGGAACATGTGGATCTTTTTTCTCCTGACTGTTATTTTTGCCAATGACACCGCAGCCTTCTATCTGGGAAGCTTATTGGGAAGGCATAAGCTTTATGAAAAAATAAGTCCTAAAAAGACCTGGGAAGGAGCTTTCGGCGGACTACTGGGGAGCCTCATAGTCGCCCCTTTATTTTTGAGTATCATCCAGATTCATGAGAAGAACCAGGGAATTATTATCCTTGTGCTCCTGCTTTCAGTAGTCGCACAGGTCGGAGATCTCTCCGAGTCCCTGTTAAAGAGGATAAGCGGGATTAAGGATTCCGGGAAGATCCTCCCCGGCCATGGAGGCATATTGGACGTGATAGATGGACTGCTGTTTGCAATCCCTCTCATGTATCTCTATCTGTCCTGGATTATTTAGACGTTGTGAAGCTGCTGGTTGACGGGATAAGTGCTATTCATATAACATTGAGGTTAGACAATGGTCCTTAATAAATATGACAGAATCAGGAGCCTGGTAACCGGCGGGGCGGGATTTTTGGGGTCGCATCTCTGCGAAAAACTACTTGAAGCCGGCGACTATACAATCTCCCTTGACAACTATTTTACGGGTCAGAGACGAAATATCGCCCACCTTATTAATAACAGCCATTTTGAGATCATAAGGCATGACCTTGTTAATCCGATTCTTCTGGAGGTGGACAGGATATATAATCTGGCATGTCCGGCCTCACCTGTCCATTATCAGTATAATCCAGTTAAGACTACAAAAACCAGCGTTATGGGTGCCATTAACATGCTGGGTCTTGCCAAAAGGGTCAAGGCTAGGATACTACAGGCTTCAACCAGTGAGATATACGGGGACCCAACCGTTCATCCGCAAGGGGAGGGATATTGGGGAAATGTAAATTCTATAGGAACAAGGGCTTGCTATGATGAAGGAAAGCGATGCGCCGAGACACTGTTTTTCGATTATCACAGACAGAATAGTGTGGATATAAGGGTTGTTCGTATCTTTAATACCTACGGGCCGCGCATGCATCCAAATGATGGGAGAGTCATCAGTACTTTCATTGTTCGGGCACTGACGGATGAGAATATCCCGATTTTCGGGGACGGGAATCAGACAAGATCGTTTTGTTATGTGGATGATATGATCAGGGGAATAATAAATATGATGGAGGGCCCGGATGATTTTATTGGCCCCGTAAATCTAGGCAATCCTATGGAATACAGGATCAGGGACTTGGCTGAACTTATTATAAGACTTACCGGATCAAAGTCACAGATAGAATTCCACCCCCTACCGCCGGATGATCCCAGGAGGCGCAAGCCTGATATAAGCCTCGCTAGGGAAAAACTTGGTTGGGAGCCTGGAGTCGGAATCGAGGATGGCCTTGAAAAGACTATTCAATACTTCAGGGATATCATTTATTTGAAATGAAGAATATTAGCGTAATGGGTTCCACCGGGTCCATCGGTTTAAACGCCCTTAAGGTTATAGAATCAAGGCCGGAGGAATATAGGATCATCGCACTGGCGGCGGGTAGGAACATAGATCTTCTGATGAAACAGATTCTACGGTTTCAGCCTGTGGTTGCTGCTGTTTCAGAAGATGGTTTGGCGAGGGATTTAAAGGAAAAACTTAAGGGGCGATCAAAAACCGAGATCCTATCAGGGTCTGAAGGTTTCAGGGAAGTGGCCTCTCTTGAGGAGGCCGATACGGTAATCTCCGCCATAAGCGGCGCTGCAGGCCTAGTCCCTACCTATAGGGCGGTTGAGGCCGGGAAGAATATCGCCCTGGCTAATAAAGAGACGATGGTTATGGCAGGTCCCCTTATTATGGACCTTGCAAAGGCTAACGATGTGTCCATCCTTCCTATTGACAGCGAGCATAGCGCTATATTTCAGGCCCTCCAGGGGCATTATAGAGAAGATCTTAAACGTATTATCCTTACAGCTTCCGGCGGCCCCTTCAGGGATGTTCCAAAGAAAAAACTAAAAATAATAACTCCTGAAGCAGCGCTCAAGCATCCAAACTGGGATATGGGCAAGAAAATAAGTATTGATTCCGCCACTCTCATGAATAAAGGTCTCGAGACAATAGAGGCCAAGTGGCTCTTCGGCCTTGATATTGATCAGATAGATATTGTTATCCATCCTGAAAGCATTGTCCATTCTATGGTTGAATACAGGGACGGTTCGGTGATAGCACAATTAGGTATTCCTGATATGATAACTCCCATATCCTACGCGCTCTCATATCCTCGTCATGTGGAGACCGGTCTTCCTTCATTGAGGCTTGAGAAGGTAAGGACGCTCACTTTTAAAAAACCCGACATGGAAAGGTTCGAATGTCTTGCCCTTGCGCTCAAGGCATCCGAGATGGGGGAGAGTATGCCGGTGGTTATGAATGGCGCTAACGAGATAGCTGTTGACTACTTCTTGCGAGGCAAGATAGGTTTCCTCCAGATCCCTCGAGTTATAGAGGAGACCATGGAGATACATGATTCCTTTTCCATTGACAATATTGAAAAAATCCTTGAAGCTGATAAGTGGGCGAGAAAGACCGCTGAAGAGGTATTGCGCGGTATGGCCAATTAGCAGGAAAGGCGGGTTAATTAGTGGACCTTATTATAGTTTTTTTGCAGAGTTCGGGACATGTCTTATTATACTACGTGCTCCCGTTTGTTGTGGTTTTAGGGATCATGATTTTCTTTCACGAGCTGGGGCATTTCCTGACAGCCAAGTCTTTTGGGGTGAAGGTCCTCAAATTTGCGCTGGGCTTCGGTCCTAAGGTGGTAGCTAGACAGGTGGGGGAGACGGAATATTCCATACGATACGTCCCATTAGGCGGTTTTGTTAAGATGCTCGGAGAGGAAGAGGGAGATGAAGAAACTGAGGGTCTATCCCCTGAGGAAAAGGAAAGGGCCTTTAATAATCAGCACCCTTTGAAAAGAATGGCTATTGCTGCCGCCGGTCCCCTGTTTAATCTTCTTCTGGCGCTGCTCATATTCTGCGGTATCTTTCTGATTGCCGGAGAACATATCATGACTCCCGAGATCGGGGAAGTAAGGGTCGACTCGCCTGCCGAAATGGCTGGTTTGAAGGCAGGTGATATCATCTTGTCTGTTCAAGGACGGGAGATCGAAAGCTGGGAAGAACTCCAAGGACTTATTCAAAACCGGTACAGCCCTGTTCAGCTTACTCTACAGAGAGCCGACGAAGTATTAAGCTTCACGGTAACCCCTGAAGAAGGCGTGGTACAAAATGTTTTTGGCGAAGAAATCAGGTCTGCCTTGATAGGTATCGTGACTGCGGGGAAATATGAGAAGATTGACCTGGGGGTATGGGAATCGATCAAGGGGGGTGTTGCCGAGACATGGAAATGGATCAAATTGACCTGCTTGGTTGTGGCGAAGCTTTTTCAGGGAGCTGTGTCAATCGAGACTCTCGGCGGTCCCATTGCGATCGGGCAGTTGACAGGTCAACTGGCTGAGCAGGGTTTCAGCAACCTCGCGCCCTTCATGGCTGTGATAAGCATCAATTTAGGGATCTTGAACCTGTTCCCCATCCCGGTGCTCGACGGAGGCATGATTATTTTTCTATTGGGGGAACTGATATTAAGGAGGCCTATAAGTCTAAAAACGCGTGAAATGGCGCAAAAGGTGGGCTTATCCATCTTGATCATCCTTATGATGATAGTATTCTACAATGATATCGTAAGGCTCTTTCGTTAAAAGCTATGATATTTGCTATCAACACTTCGACTAGTCGTTTCAGTGTGGCGCTTGTAGAGGGGGTGGGAGGGACATTGGTCGAAGAATACGTGATCTCGCCCAGCGGCAAGAATTTCAGGGGTCTGATTCCGGCTATTGATTCTCTTGCCGCGTCCAGCGGGATCACATGGCGCCACTTAAAAGCGGTTGCTGTGGCGACGGGGCCGGGCAGTTTCACCGGACTACGAGTAGGGCTGTCGACCGCCAAGGGCATTGCCTATAGCCTTAATATACCGTTAATCGGGGTGTCCAGCCTGGAGGCTATGGCGTATCAAATGCCATATACGGAATATACGCTGTGCACCATGATATCTTCAAGAAAAGCGGAGGTCTTTACCGCCCTGTTCAAATGGGATAATGAACAGGGAGTTGTAAGAATCAGCAAGGACAGATCTTTGAACATGGATGAGCTGGGTTCCCTAATTGCCGGGCCTACCCTTTTCATTGGAAACGATTTCAATAAGCAGGCCTCCTACTTGAGAAAACTTCTCGGAGAAAAGGCATTCCTGGCGCCAGCCTATCTATGGGATCTAAGGGCTTCGGCTATCGCCTTTTTAGGGCTCAAAAGGTTCCTCAATGGTGATTTGGATGATATCAGGGGCCTGGCTCCAGCATATTTAAGGGCTCCTGATATCAGGTCCAACCATTTCCCGGTTGTTACAGGAAAGAAGGGATCCGCTGCTCAGGCTTAAAGGTGGAAGATCGGTTGACAAAAGGCTTGTAATAAATAATATTATGCGCTGATATAGTTTCGGAGAATTAATCGGATATTATGGCATTCCACAATAGGCACAGAAATGAAATAGAAAATAGATACCCGATCGCAAAGGATGGTTTACCCTTTATCTTATCGGGAGCTGTTATTGCGGTTACCCTTTACTTTGCAGGGTTATGGTATGTCTCTATTCTTATAGGGATCGCGACCTTGTTTTCTGTATACTTTTTCAGGGACCCCGAACGGAGAGGAGATGTCCCTGAAAATGGTGTGTTAAGCCCGGCGGACGGCAAGATAATAGATGTCCGGCATGTAGTCGATAGGGGTAACCCTATTGGCGAACCCGCGATAAAGGTGAGTATATTTATGTCGCTTTTTAATGTCCATGTAAACCGGATCCCGATGAGCGGCAGGGTGGAGAGGATTGTTTACTACCCGGGAAGATTCTTTTCAGCCAATATGGATAAGGCATCGGAACAGAATGAAAATAACAGGATTACAATCTACGGGGGTAATGGAAAAAGGATAGCTTTTGTCCAGATCGCAGGGTTGGTTGCCAGACGGATAGCATGCTGGATTAAAGAAGAGGATTATGTTAGAGCCGGTCAAAGGTTCGGCCTTATCCGTTTTGGTTCGAGGCTGGATGTCTATCTTCCCGCTGGAAGCCGTCTCATTATTAAGCAACGGGAAAAGGTAAAGGCCGGTGAAACTGTTATAGGTTATTTGCCATGAAACAAAAAAGCAAAAGGAAGACCCGGGAGAGGACTAGGAAGGGAATATTTATTCTGCCGAACCTTTTTACCTCGGCCAGTCTATTCGGAGGTTTCTATTCGGTTATAGCGGCTATACAGGGCAGATTTGAGGCGGCCGCCGTCGCCATTATAATTGCGGCGGTTTTTGATGGAATTGACGGGAGAATAGCACGTTTTACCAAGACAAATAGTTATTTTGGAAAAGAATATGATTCTCTCTGCGATCTGGTATCATTCGGCATGGCGCCGGCTATACTGGCGTTCCTGTGGGCTCTAAAACCGTTCGGCCGCCTGGGCTGGCTGGCGGGTTTTATGTATGTCATATGCGGGGCCTTAAGGCTAGCCAGGTTCAACGTGGAGAGAAACACCGTCGGGGGGGGCACTCATTTTAAAGGGTTACCCATTCCCGCAGCCGCATGTTTTATCAGTTCTATAATACTGTTTACCGAGAACATCAATTTCTTTGCCGAGAATAAAGATGTTATATCAATAGTAGTGATATATGTCTTATCCTTTCTTATGGTGAGTTCCATAAACTATATGAGTTTTAAGGAATTTAACATAAGAAACCAGAAACCATTCAATGTGCTTGTGGCAATTATATTAATCTTCATTGTTATAGCCTATAAACCGGAGATCCTTCTTTTCCTTATCCTGTTGTCCTACATACTTTCCGGCCCTGCCCTATCACACCTTATCTTTAGAAGGAAAGGCTATGGGGAAAAAGAGTTCCCGATTCCTATTCCAACGGATAATGAAAATGGAGAGAATTTTAAAGAGATAAACGAACAGGGTATCTTCAGGTAGCTGTATATGAAGGTCACGGGGGGCAAGTCGAAAGGCCGACTTCTGACTAAAATTAAGGGCCTTGATATACGCCCCACTTCCGGCAGGGTAAGGGAAGCAATCTTTAATCTTTTGGGTCAGGATGTCTCAGGGTTGAAGGTCCTTGATCTATTCGCAGGGACAGGTAGTTTGGGCATCGAGGCGCTCAGCAGAGGCGCTTTATGGGCCTTATTTATTGATAATTCATCTTTATCGATACAGACGATACAGAAGAATCTGAGACTATGCGGCTATGAGAACTCCAGCGATGTCTTGAAAAGAGATATCATGAGGGGATTACCGCTGGAACGCTGTTTTTTTCAAGGGGGAATAGACCTGGCTTTTATTGACCCTCCATACGGTATGGACTTTATCCCTCATGTACTGAAGGAACTTTCCGGTAGGGAGATTATGACGTCTACTTCGATTGTGGTGGCTGAGTCAATAAAAAAGGCCGAACTGCCTGCCAGAGTAGGAGAATTCCGGTTGGGTGATAGCAGGATCTATGGAGAAACCAAATTAGATATCTATTATAGGAAGGATACTTGAAATGAAGTCTAAGATAGCAGTCTATCCTGGGACGTTTGATCCGTTAACCAACGGCCATCTGAGTGTCATAAACAGGGCCCTTACCATATTTGACAGTGTGATCGTCGCGATATTGATTAATCCTACTAAAAAGCCTCTCTTTTCTCTGGATGAAAGGAAAGCTATGATAGAGGGTGTATTACAGCAGAAACCAAATGTCGAGGTTGATTCCTTTGAAGGACTGCTGGTTGATTATGCCGTCAAGAAAGGGTCGAATGTCATAATAAGAGGACTCAGGGCCCTGTCCGATTTTGAATTCGAGTTTCAATTGGCACTCATGAATAGAAAATTGAACAGGGATGTACAATCCATATTTCTGATGACTGATTACAAGTGGTTTTATATAAGCTCCACGATAATAAAGGAGGCTGCAAGTCTGGGCGGTAAGATTGACGGGCTCGTTCCCCCTGTCGTTTGTAGTAAATTAAAAGAAAAATATGGTTATTAAAAAGATATGATCATCTGGGATAGGAGGGCCATATATGTCTTTGACCAAAGAAGAGATAATAAATAGTATCTATAATCAGGTCGGGTT
>CAYUYB010000114.1:0-8193 GCA_964449025.1 uncultured Desulfobacteraceae bacterium | reverse complement strand
CGGGATCCCGCCAACCTTTCTAACTCAATATGTCCAGTGTCAGGGGTTCACTCCAGTGGATATGATCAAATTATAGCTTAATATTAGGCAATATAATAGGCTTAATTGTTGCTACAATGTGAAATTATCGCGATAGAATTATAAGCACGCCCAATCCTGATGAAAATAACAAGATGTAGCCAGATTCTTCAATTATAAACAGTGATATTCCAGAATAAACTGGCGAGAATGCTTCTTACTGAAAAACTATACCCGGAATATTAATATGACCTATATAGTCTTTCAGTAGGAAGCCTTGTCTGTGGTATTATTGTTTTTATCTTCCCACAGATTTTAAACTATCTAGTGGGTATTTATCTTCTTATTATTTGTTTACTGACTTATTATTAGTTAGGAGGAAGTTTATATGGCTGAAAAGGAAAAGAGGAAAAGAAAGAATACTCCAGGAAGAACTACAAGTAGTAAGTTGAAGAATCAGCAGAAAAGTCAGCAGGAGAGTCGGCAGATGAGGAGAGCTAGAGCAAAAAAACTTAAAAGAAGGTAAGAAATATATGCATTTCGAGCCAAAAAGGAAATAGGTAAGTCCTTATTTAAGTTTAATATTCAAGCTTATCCTGACTATTGTTAATTAACCTTAGTTTATCTTCTCTCGTAAATCCCTTAATTTTATGTTCCATTTTAGATGCGTATGATTTATCAGCACAATCCCACTTGGCGAGTAATTTAACAGGTCTCCTTCCTCTGGTGTATTTAGAACCAATCCCTAAATTGTGTTCTCTAACACGCTTATTAATACTATTACTAATACCTGTATAAAGAGTCCCGTCGCTACACTCAATTATATAAACGTACCAAGCCATCCTGTTTTTCTTTCAATAGGACTTGCCAGTAATTAGTGCTGCCTCTATATTCTTTCAATAGGAAGCGATCATCTATTAATATTTATGTATCCTGCTGCTATTCGAGCTCAGACTTTTTATTGCCGTTTTCTATTGGGTTGTCCATCGAAAGTGGTTCACTCTCAGGTAATAATGCCTCTACAATACCACGCTCAGTTCGCAAGTCATCTATTCTTTGTAGAGGGCGCTCCAATTGTCTGCGGCGGGTAGAAATCAATTTGTTATATTCCTCATGTGCGTCTTCAATTCTTCTACCCATTTTTTCGAGTGAATCACAAAAAGATTTCCACTGCTTATTAAAGGCTCCAAGCAGAGAGAGTATCTGTCCTGCTGTTTTTTCTAGGTTGAAGTTATCCACTGCCTGTCGTATCACGGCAAGTATGGCGTAAAGTGTAAGTGGAGAACACAAAATCACCTTACTTTTTAGTGCCTCGTCAAATATCGCACTATCGTTTTCTTGTATAAAACAATACACCTGTTCATTTGGTACAAATACTAATACGTAATCAAGAGTGTTTTCTTCGGGATTAATATAATCTCTAGTTGTAACCTCTTTAATACGTTGCTTAACATCTCTTAAAAATTGTGTCTTATAGGTATCCTTGTCCGTTTCAGAATTTGCATCGCAATATTCCCAATATTTACTCCAGGGAAATTTAACGTCCATATTTAACTTCAAACCTTGAGGTAAGAGGAATGTATAATCAGGTCGTGTCGTCACGGTTTCTAAGGTTGCTTGTTTCTGATAATTAATACCTTCAATAAATCCGGCTAGCCTTAGTACGTCCTCAGCCATTCTTTCACCCCACTGACCCCTGGCTTTTGAACTGCTAAGAGCTATCTGTAACTTATTTGTGGTTTCCTGCAATTTCCCCGTTTGTTGCGCTACATCTTTTAACTGAGTATCAAGCTGACCAAACTTATTTGCGCGATCTTTTTCAAATTGTGTAATCACGCTTTCAACTCTTTGCAGATTAGTATCAACACCTTGAAGCTTTTGGTCAATTAACTTTTTCTTCTCTTCCAAATCTTTAACGCTTTCAGTCGTTTTTTTTGTAAGTATTTCATCAGCCCTTTTAATAAGTTCATCAGAACTTTTTGTCAATGCCTCATAGGATAATGCAGAAAATGTATTTTTCATCTGTTCCGATAATGCACCGATTTCTCTCACACGATTACGTTGTAGAATATAGCTAACGATTGATACAATTATTATTCCGACTATCAAACCTATCGCGAAACTAATGATGTTTTCTATTTCCATCGCATAACTCCTCAAGTTAAAAACAAGAGTGCTTCTTACGCATTATACAGCTACATATTTAGCAATGGAATGGCTTAGATAACAAAAACTTAAAATTCTGAATTTTTAAAACAAGTGTTGCTCAATTTATGCTGTTCGAGTATTTTTAACGTTGCCGGCATCTCGGCTCAACTTGTAGATATATTTTAGATATATTTAGATAGGGAATCAGGATAATCTTTGAAGAATATCAGTGACTCAGGCTATCAGTATTAAGTATATTCAGGCTCACTAGCTGGCTTACTTCCGTCGTTGTTTTTCGTCTTTTAGCTTTCTAGCTTCCAGATCCGCTGAGATTGCCTGCTCTCTATCAAGATCAGCTTTTCTTCTCGACTGCTCTCTGGCTAGCTTTCCAGGTTCCTCTTCCTGGCTCTTTTTCGCTCGCTTGGCCTCTTTTGCCATTTGATCTTCTCGAATCACCTTTTCTTTAGCTACCCGGTCAGCTTCCAATGCGACACGCTTTTCTGCAAGCTTAGCCTCTTTCTGCATTTGTTCTTCCTGTTCTCCCATAGTTCTTCTCCTATTAATTTGTAACCAACAACCCAAGAATAATACAGTGTATAGTTGAGGTAATTCTACCAGATTTTTAAAGATTATATTTTATTTAACTTTTCCGTGCTCCCGGCTCATGATATATGGCTAAGCGTTGTTTAATGCGCAAATTAACATTTTATCAACTCCGCTAATTAGAGATAAGGACTTCAAAGACACCTAACTGGTTTGTGGAGATTGGATATTGAAGCCAGATATGTAATCGTAATACATTGAAAGTTAATTGTTCATATATTATGCTAATAATAGATGAGGAATAACATGGCGCAGTTCTTTCAGATTTATGCTTTCCCATACGAGGATAATCCAATGGCCATTGGTAGACGGGGAGTAGCATTCGTATTTACTGTATTTCCAAATGGAAATTCAGCTGAGGCTTGTTCAATAAAAGTAATTTTCACTCCGCAGTTGCTGAGTGCAGCAGGAAAACAATTTATTGCTAAACCTTTTATAACAAAAGAGGATCAACCAAAATTTCTACGATATGCATTTTACAGATTAAAACAACAATTAGAGGACTCCAATCTATCAAATAGACATGATATTCTTATCGACCATACTAAAACTGCAGAGGTGCAAAGAGGCGTACCGAGATACTGCGAATTACGTGTGTCCTATGAAAGTAAATGGTACTGCATTGGTAATCCTGACAAACCTATGAAAACATCCTATCAATTACTTAATCGTATCTTGATCGTACCTATGTACGTTCAAGTATTCCCCTGTGATGTTATTACATTAAATGACACGATACAAAACACAGTCACTCAGATTGGCACATTTATTTCAAATAAAAAAAGATGATCTTCTTATTCTTGAGCACATATCGACATCTTTTTTCTTGCCATGGCACTCTATGTCTGATACAATTTCATTGGCTCAATAATTTATTGAGCCAATGATGAAAGGAGTATCAATGGGCACTCTAACAAAACTAACAAGTGGCGGTCAAGTTACTCTTCCTAAGGAGATCAGGATAAAAACTAACATGGAGCCCGGCGATTTTGTTGAGGTCAGGCTTGATGAGGAAGGGCACATAGTATTGATACCGAAGAAACTTGTCGACGCCAGTCAGGCTTACTTCTGGACTGAAGAGTGGCAAAGGGGAGAACGCAAGGCAGACGAAGATATAAAAGCTGGCCGGGTGAAGAGGTTTAATTCAGCCGCTGATGCAGTAAAGTATCTTGAGGGCAAAGCATAGCTGTGGATATCCTCTTCACCGAGCAATTTGAACAAGCATATGAGAAGCTCACCAAGGTTGAGAAACGGAGTGTGCACAAGGCACTTGCTCTACTGGGTGATAATCCAAAATACCCTGGCCTTCGTGTCAAGAAAATGGAGGGCAAAAAGAATATTTGGGAAGCTCGCCCTTCAAGAAGGTTGCGTATGACTTTTGAAATGGTAGAAGGAAACATCTTCATGCGTAATGTAGGTGAGCACGACAAGGTGCTGAAAAGGCCGTGACATTCTATATTATTAGGCTAACGGTGGGAAACGGAGCCTTTGCATGAATATAGCGAATTAGATAGAAAGTGGTAAGTAACGGTCAAGGGCCTGATCATCTCTACAGTGCACAATTCAGCTTTTTGTTAAATCCAGAGTCAGCAATAGTCTGGAACGTTTAAAATGAAACAAGTAACTGTTGTAGTCTCGATATTAACCCTTTCATCTCAAACACGAGTTCGGTATCCTTCCAATATGGGCTACCATTTCTTTAATCCCGCCCCAATCAGGCGTCATTGTGAGCCTTTTTCACCCTGTCATTGCGAGGAGCCGCAGGCGACGTGGCAATCTCATTCCAATTTAGCTGGAGAATGAGGGAGATAGCTTTTAATACTACAGAGACTATTAGGACATGCAACACTGATGATGACTAACAAGTACGGCCATGCAGCGGGGAGTTGTGATGCATTAGAAGCTCAGAAGAAATGCTCGCTTATGGATAATATCAGAGTATAGCGCATGCATCTTATCAAAATTGATTACAGATAAGCCTTATTCTCCTTTTAAAGTTTCATATCCTTCCCTTACAAGAAAGATAACAATTATCAAGCCCACTATCGGATCAGCTTGCCACAATCCGAATAGATAGTTTGCACCCAAACCAACAAGGAGTGCAAAAGACAAAAACATACAGGCAAGGGTCTCCTTGGAATCGGCAACCAAACTTCTACTTCCTAAAGCCTTTCCAGTTTTGTATTTCTGGTAAAACAATATCGGCATGAGAATTAGAGAAACGATAGCTATAATTATACCTAATAGGCTAGGATCAGGAGTCTCTTGAGAGACTAGTTTTTTTATCGATTCATAAAGAACGTAGGCAGCTAATATAAAGAAAGTGTACCCAATAAATTTGACTGCTTTATTCTCTATATTTTTCTCTTCTTCTTCCGAGAGCATGCCACGTTTTCTGAATCTCCAAACCATTACTCCACCGGACAATGATTCTACAAAGCTGTCTAGCCCGAATCCAATCAAGGCTACGCTCCCAGCAAGTGCCCCAGCAACTATAGATACAAACCCCTCAAGTATGTTATACCCTACTGTAATATTGGATAAAACAAGTGCTTTCCTGCTCAAGTACAAATTCCCTGCAGGGTTCTTACTCATCATTCAATGTTAGCAAAAGTAATCAGGCTAAATAAAGGATAGGTTATGATAATCATGCTAGGGTGCCATAGTGACCCGTACCCCTAGCCATAATCTACTTAAAGTAATCAAATCAAATAATTTTTTTCTGAATTAATCCTGCTCCTAATCTTTTCGTGCCTAGATATACAAGGTATAGGCACGGCGTTGAAAGTACTATATAATCAAAGTTAACGAGGGCGAATAATAAAAACAGGGGGTATTTTAAGCGTGGTTAGAATTGTTACAGATACAGGGGCGGACATTCCGATAGGTCTAATAAAAAGTCTAAATATTAGTGTTGTTCCACTCTATGTTTACTTTGGTGAAAAGATTTACAAAGATGGTGTAGATATAGGACCAGATGAATTATACAAGAGGTTAGTTGATGGGCCAATTCACCCAACTACTACTCAACCTATACCTGCAGACTTCACAAATATATATCAAGAGATAGCAAAAGAGACTAATGAAATTGTCTCTATTCATCTTAGTTCAAAGGTAAGCGGCACTTATAACTCAGCACTCCAGGGCAAAGAGCCATTAAAAGATGAATGTCATATAGAAGTTATAGATTCAACTTCTCTCTCCATGGGCCTTGGATTGATAACCTTATCTGCTGCGAGGGTAGCTCAAACCGGGGGAACTCTTCAGCAGGTTGTGGAAGAGACCAATAAGGCTATTAAATTAACACAGCTTTTAGGTGTACTGGACACTCTGAAATACTTGCTTGCAGGTGGTCGTATCACCAAGACCAGAGCGACAATAGGAAGCCTCCTGCATATCAAACCTCTCATGACCATGCATAAAGGAGAAATTGTTCAGGCCGGCTTGGCACGTTCTTATGCAAAGGGAATCGACAAGTTATATGAGTTTGTAAAGAATACCAAAACACCAGAGGAGGTAGCGATAGTTCATAGTACTGTTGAAGGAGAAGCCAATTTGTTGAAAAAGCGTTTGAGTTCTATTGTAGTGGAGGAGAAAATCCACATGGCTAGACTGGGTGCAGCACTTGGTGTACATGGGGGGCCTGGGACATTGATTGTAGCTGTAAAGCGGAAGTAATATCCAAAATTGGAAAATAACACAATAAACCTTCCGAACATAGGCTGAAATTGCTCCCCACCCTGTCATCAAACCTCAAGACACAAACAGGTAACAGTTCTATTGACGCCGTGAATTTCATGTACCTTTGTAGTAATAGCACTGGCTATACTATCAGGGTTGGCACCTTCAATTATAATAATAATGTCGTAGGGTCCGGTCACTGCATCAACGCTTTTTACCTCCTTTATTTTTTGTAGAGAAGTATAAACTTCTTTGGTTTTCCCCACTGCTGTCTCAATAAGAACAAAACCCTTTACTGACATACCTCGTCACCTCCTTGGATAACTGATTTGTACCCTCAGCTATTATAATAGTTGGGGAAATTCTGAACAAGATCCGCTTCACAAGGTATAATTGAGGCAATATTATTACTTTATCAATTGATCCTGTCTCTTGATCTTCCCAAATCTTCTTATATGGCACATAGGAGATATAGCCCACCAATAAGAAGCATTGGTACTAATAGAAGAATCATATAACAGACTGCGACTATTACCAAAATACCGGCAACAATTGGCTTCAGGGTCTTTTGCATTTGCCGCCACCACAATTAGTGCATGCTGTATTATATGCTAATCACAAGGGAGTGTTACTATACTTAGTCTAGCTTGTCACTGGATAGGATCAAAATATAGTTTGATATTAAGCCATACAATAGGCTTAATTATTGCTACAATATGAAATTCTCGAGGTAAAAATATATATACGCCCAATTAGGCAGATTTCCCCTTAAATCCCCAATCTGTCTAACGACATAATCATAGTTTATTAGTGTTCAACAATTCCTGATAATACTTAACATGTCCGGCTGCACACATCGGGATGTGTTCGGAAGCCAGGTACTCATATAGTAAATCCATTGCTTTGATTGCTTTTAAGGGCTCTATTTGGGCAAGGGCTTGAGATATCATTTTGCTGGAGACATTCTTTAAATCGCCTTCTTTAACAGCATTCCTGAAAATTTTATCCCATAACATTAATTGCTCTCTACTTCGATAGATGTGCTCTTTAACCAAATTACTGGTGCCAAAATGGGAATAGTAAATAATTTTGGCCGACAATCGTTCTAATCTGCTCAATGTTTTTAAGCAGAGTTCAAGATTAAAGTGTGGAGGAGGATGGAACGGCAACAGGATATCATAATCAGAGATGAAGACTGCAATAGCATCGCCGGAGAACATGCCGCAATTACGGGTTTCATAGATGCATAATTCATGGGGAGCGTGCCCGGGGGCATCTATGAAACTGAGGCTCTGTTTGTCGCTCAACTGTATTTTATCACCGTCATCCAGTGCTTGTACTCTGTGACTATCTACAGGGAGGACTTCACCGTGCAACTCAATCACCTTTTTGCCCCTTGCATTGATGGCACTTTGAACCAGCCTTGTCGGGTCCACTAAATGCTGTGCGCCCTTTTTATGGACTAAAACCTTTGCCTCGGGCATAGACCGGGCCAAAACACCTGCACCTCCAGCATGGTCTAAATGAATGTGAGTTACAATAATATAATCTATTTCTCTGGGACTGAACCCCAGCTTTTTAATGCCACTAAGAACGGTGGGGATAGAACTTGTTGGTCCTGTTTCAATTAATGCCTTACGGTCTTCATTCAACAGGTAAACACAGCCCCATTTAGGTATATTTAATAATTGATTATCAATCATGTATATGTTTTCAGCTATTTCAGATACATCTACCATCTTC
>CAYUYB010000113.1:0-8211 GCA_964449025.1 uncultured Desulfobacteraceae bacterium | reverse complement strand
AATTGCGCTGAGTATATACTTGCTGAGGGCAATCCTAACGTTATTCTGTGTGAAAGGGGCATACGGTCGTTTGAGACCTATACCAGAAATACCCTTGATCTGGCTATTGTCCCTTCCGTCAAGGAGGTCACTCATCTACCTATTATTGTGGATCCTTCACACGCAACCGGCAGAAGGAGTCTTATCGAACCCATGAGTCTAGCCTCGGTAGCAGCGGGCGCAGACGGTATAATGGTTGAAGTACACCGCAATCCGAGCGAGGCATTATCCGACGGTGATCAAAGCTTGCCTCCAAGTATGTTTGCGGATATGATGAAAAAGATTGAGTTTATAAAATCATGCATGAAGAAGATCAACGAATCAGAGGATAAATAGAAGCCGATTTTTTAAAGCTGCTTCATGATAGTTATTAGTGTTTTATCTAATAGCTGAAATTGGAAAGGGGTGACATATGGTACTGAAAGATATCAGGAGAAAGATCGATCTCCTTGATTCCAGGGTCCTTAGGATATTGAACGACCGGATGGAACTTGCCCTTATGGCCAAGAAGTTTAAGATCAATATAGAGGATAAGGAAAGGGAAAAAGAGATAGTCGAAAGGATAAGGATGAATTCCACAGGCCTGATAAATGCGGAGTTTGTAGAGAAGATCTATACGGGCATAATCGAAGAGAGTAAGGATCTGCAAAAAAAGGACCACAGGCTTATAGGATTCAGGGGGGAGCACGGGGCCTACGGTGAAGTAGCCTTGAGGGAATGGAACAAGGATTGGGTGTCTATACCGAACAGGGGTTATGACGGTGTATTGGAAGGCGTCAAAACGGGTCTCTATGATTACGGGATAGTCGCTGTTGAGAATAGTCTGGGTGGGATTGTGGGAGAGGTTAACGAACTCATCGTAAATTCGGATCTGTACGTGGTGGGTGCAGTTGAGCTTCCTATATACCTGTGCCTCCTCGTACTGCCCGGGACGGACCATCGGGAGATACGGACGGTCTACTCCCAGTCACAGGCCCTGGCCCAGTGCCGTAATTTTCTGAATAGGAACAATCTGGAGCCTGTCCAGTATTATGATGCCGCGGGGGCGGCAAAGATGCTCGCGGAGGAGACCCCGAAGGCAACCGCGGTTATAGCAAGCAAAATGGCCGCCGAGATATATAACCTGGAGATAATTAAAGAGGGTATAGACGATTTTGAAAGAAATATGACAAGGTTCTTGGTGCTTTCCAGGGAAGGGAACGCGACAGATGGTGATAAATGTTCCATATTGTTCTCAACAGAGCACAGGGCGGGGACCCTGTTTATGGTGCTGGAAGTGTTTGCGAAGAGGAACATCAATCTCACGCGGATAGGCTCCATACAGAGCGGTGTGAGGAACTACACCTTTTTCCTGGATTTTATCGGGTCCATCAGGGATGAAAATGTGGAAGAGGCCCTTGAAGAGGTAAATAAAGTAGCTGTTAATTACAGGTTTATGGGTTGTTATAAAGAGAGGAAGGTGGAATAGGTTAAGCCATGTTCTGTATACCGATTATAGCAAAAGATACTGAAGAGGCCATTAAAAAGATGGCCGTGGCCTCACCACTGGCCGACATTATAGAGGTACGTCTGGATGTGATGGAATCATTTGAATTCAGACCCATCATTACGTCTTCCGTTAAGCCGTTGCTGGCAACTTACCGTTCAAAAAATCAGGGGGGCCGGGGAACCGACGACTCGGATATGGCGGCAGATTATCTAATCTCTGCTATTGATGCAGGCGCGGACCTCGTAGATGTCGAGTTGAGCATGGACAAAGGTGGGCGACAGAGGGTTATTAATGCGAAGGGAAAATCCAAAATTATAATCTCAACGCATGTAAATGACAAAACCCCTTCCGGCGAAGGGTTGAAAACGATCTATGATAAAGCTATCACGGTGGGTGGTGATATTATCAAGATCGTCGCCTTGGCCGAAAGATGGGAGGATAACCTCAGGGTGCTGGAACTTATACCCGAAGCCAGGGATGAAGGTATTGAGATCATCGCTTTTTGTACGGGCCCCCTGGGCCGTATGAGCAGAATATTCTCAGTCCTGATGGGCGGCTATATGACATTCGCCTCTCTGGATACCGGTGAGGAATCTGCTGACGGGCAGATGCCAATAACGGAAATGAGAAGGCTGGTTGAATTCTTCACGCCATGATTATTGATCAGCACACGGAGCTTTACGGGGTTGTAGGCAGCCCCATCAGGCACTCCTTGAGTCCTGTAATGCACAACTCGGCCTTTTTAGCGGAGGGTTTAAACGCGGTGTATCTGGCCTTTGAGACGGAAGATATACGCGCCTGTCTGAAGGGCATGAAAGGGCTGGGCATAAAGGGAATGAGTGTAACGATCCCCTATAAATCAGAGGTGATGCCCCTTCTTGATGAGGTGGATAATCAGGCGGCCGTCATAGGCGCGGTGAATACCATCGTCAACAGGGACGGTCGACTAACAGGGTATAATACCGATGCGCTGGGTGCGCTCAGGGCCCTGGAGGAGAATACCGAACTCTCAGGTAAGAGATGCATCATAATAGGGGCGGGGGGAGCCGCAAGGGCTATCGGACACATACTAAAAGAGAAGGGCTTGGATTTGACGCTGGCCAACCGTTCCGTGGAACGGGGGATCGCCTTGTGCAAGGCGCTGGATTGTCGATTCGTAAATATGGAAGAAGTGGTCAATGAGAGAGGGGATATCCTGATTAACACAACACCTGTGGGGATGATGCCGGACGAGGGGTCGTGCCCTGTCCCGGAGAAGCTCCTGAAGAAGGGCATGGTGGTGATGGATATTATATATAACCCGTTAGAGACAAGGCTGCTGGCCATGGCGAAGGCCAGGGGATGTAGGGCTGTGAACGGCCTAGCCATGTTCATTTATCAGGGGGCTGAGCAGTTCAGGATGTGGACAGGCCGTGAGGCGCCCATAAAAGTAATGTTCGAGGCGGTAAAGGGCGGGTTGAGCAGCCGTGATCTCGTGTCATGATAATCTATGCCATTAGGGGTCACGGTCATTGTTTTCAGTACGTAAAGCGCATGGGTTAACCAGCTCACAGCTCATAGGGCAAGGCGGCCTGTTCAGGCGAACAGGCCCTACACGAAAGAGTATATATGTAGGGTTCGTTCCCCGAACGGGCCGGGGAAAGAGTTGGGGTAGAGGTGAGGAAAGAGGAAATAGCTGAAGGCTGAATGCTAAAGACGGAAAAGCGAATAACTAATAACTAACAGCTAATAGCTAATTAAAAGGGATCTGAATGAAAGAGATTAAACCCGTATCCAGTATCAATGCGGTAGTCAGAATACCGGGATCAAAGAGCATTTCCCATCGAGCCCTCATCTGCGCCTCCTTGGCCGGAGGAGACACTTCGCTAGACAGATTCCTGGCATGTGAGGACACCTTGTACACTCTACAGGCGTTACAGGCCATGGGGATAGAGATAAATATGGATGGGGACAAAGTGTCTGTTTCCGGGAGAGGAGGGGAGTTTCCACCCTTTACAGGCGTAAAAGAGATCTTTCTGGGTAATTCTGGTACTTCCTACCGTATACTGCTGTCAGTGGCGGCCCTTGGGCACGGAGAATATTTCTTTACAGGGAGTCCCCGGATGTATTCGAGGCCTGTGGGGGGTCTCGTGAAGGCCTTGAGGTCCCTGGGGGTTGAGGCCGTATGTACCGATAGGGAAGGGTATCCGCCCGTTCGGATTGAAGCCGACGGCATCCGGGGAGGGAAAGTAAGTATCCCCGGGGATGTCAGCAGCCAGTATATCTCTTCCTTACTCCTGGCTGGTCCCTATGCCAGGGAGGACGTGGAGATAGAAGTCACGGGAAGCGTGGTCTCAAGGCCTTATGTAGGGCTGACCATGGACGTGATGGGCGTGTTTGGTATAGATGTGGAGCATGAAGAGTACCGTTATTTCAGGGTTACTGCCGGGAAGAGGTATCAACCGAGAGGATTCCTTATTGATGGGGATGTGTCTTCGGCATCCTATTTCTGGGGTGCGGCGGCTGTGACGGGAGGCACTATGATAACTGAAAATATATATCCCCATAACACCAGACAGGGGGATGTGGCATTTCTGGATATCATACAGGAGATGGGATGCGAGGTTAAAAAGGAATCCGAAAGGGTTATTGTTCAAGGGGGAGAGCTATCAGGGGTTGATGTTGATATGGGCGCAATGCCTGATATGGTGCCCACCTTGGCGGCGATAGCACTATTTGCTGAAGGAAAGACAACCATAAAAAATGCAGCTCACCTGCGTCACAAGGAGAGCGACCGAATTAGCGATATGCTTGTCGAATTCAGGAAATTGGGAGCAAATGTCAAGGAGTTAAAGGACGGCATGATTATTCACGGAAGGGGAAATCTGTGGGGAGCGGAGATTGACCCCCACAATGATCACCGCCTGGCCATGAGCCTTGCCATAGTGGGTTTAAGGGTCCCGGGAATCAGGATAGGGGACGAGCGTTGCGTGGATAAATCATTCCCATCATTCTGGAGGCTCTGGGACGGGGTTACATCGTAGCAAACATCTGGTTCAGGTCTTCATTCTTGACACGAAAGAACAGATGACGGATGACAGACGGCTGAATCCACATTCCATGTTCAAAATTCAAGGTTCAAGATTAATATCGTTTAGAGCGTTAGGAGCGTTGGTCCGGCTAATGCCGGAATTCAAAGTTAAAGATTCCATATTCCGGATTCAAGATTCCGAATAACCTGAAGTCGTCAAAATACTGGATACCGCGGTCCCCAGTGAAACAGGGGTTGCGTTTCACAGGGCAGGCAAGATAATATGAGAAGGGCTGGATGCCGCGCCAAGGAAAATAGGAGTCAACAAAGAGCTGAAGCCTGAAAGCTAAAAAGAGTAGAAAGGAACTAGCGGAAAGTTTATGTAGGGTTCGTTCCCCGAACGAACCTAGGAAAAAGGCCTATCCAGGAAATATGCCCTTAAGATGTTACCCCAATATAATACAGGGCATTTTTGATGAAAAGTGCTGCGAATAAGAGCAGGACGGCGCCAAGTATTTTTATGGTGTAGATAAAATTCCTGCTTTCAAGTAAGTGGCGTGATTTGCCTGTTAAAAAAGTGATTCCCATCTTTGATCCTACCAGAGAAAGATAAAAAGATAGTATAAATATGGATGCTGACACAGCGCTCGAATCCATAGCCTTCACCACGGTGGGGGCCCCGATTGAAAGCCAGAACATATAAGGATTAGGGTTTAACAGATTTACTATTACCCCCTTTTTAAAGGATTGGGGTGTCGGGATATTGTCACTGATATCATATCCCCTGAAGCAGAGGCTCTCAATAGCAAGGTAAACGAGGAAGGTGCCGCCGAGGATGGAAATAATGGCAAGGACCGGTTGAATGCTGGATAGCTGCGCGAGGACCAATATAGTCACTAATACTATAGGAAGGTCGGAGATGAGAGGGACGAGCGAGATCTTTATCCCTTCCTTGACGCCGTATTTAAGGGTCTCCGAAATCACCAATGTAAGTAAGGGACCGGGGATTAAGCCGCTGCTGAGGCCCAGGATAATCCCGGATATGAGAAAGGTGAATTCAGATGCCATGACGGCTTTCATCCCCTTGAGATGCTATAGATCTGGTCTTGAAAATGGTAGGTGTGACATATAATTAGCTTTTAGCTATCAGCCATTAGCTGTTATCCTCCCTTGCGCCTTACGCCTTGCGCCATGCGCCCCGCGCTATGCAATTACACAGCATAACTGTGAAGTCCGGCCAGGAAATTGACGCCGAAATAGGTGAACAGCACGCTGGCAAAGCCTATGATGGAAAGGCCTGCCAGCCTTTTCCCCTTCCATCCTCTTACCATCCTAGCATGTAGCATGGTGGCGTAGACCAGCCATGTAATAAGGGACCAGGTTTCCTTGGGGTCCCAGCTCCAGTAGCTGCCCCATGCCGAGTTGGCCCACACTGAGCCTGTAATAATACCAAGGGTAAGCATGAGAAAACCTATTACCACCATGTTATAGTTCAGGTCGTCAAGTGCGCCGGCTACAGGGATCAGGTCGAAAAAGCCGGTCTTTGTATTCACAATATCTGATTCTTTAAGCAGGTACATGATGCTAATTCCGAACGACAGCGCAAATGCGGCATATCCTAAAAAGCAGGTAATTACATGAGCGGTAAGCCAGTTACTCTGGAGAGCCGGTATCAGGGGCCGGATCTCGCTACTGACATTGTCTGAAAAGGATGCGTAGGCAAGGGCAAGAAAGGCGAGAGGGGTAACGAATGTCCCAACGGTTCTGTTCTTGATGCGCCGTTCGGTCAGGAGATAGAGCAGGATGATGGTCCATGAAAAGAAGATCAAGGATTCGTACAGATTGGAGAGCGGGGCATGGCCTATATCCAGCCGGTATGACTCAATCCACCTGACAATAAGGGCAAAGGTATGGCCTGCCAGGCCCGCAAGGGTTATAATTGTAGCGATTTGACCAAGGGCCTTTTTCTCCATGACCATCATCAAAAGGTAAAAGAGAAAAGAAAAGAAATAGATAAAGGTTATGTAACTTAGGATAACAGAATTGAGCATTATGTGTCCTTCCCCGGATTTAAAGATAAACTTAGGCCTGTTACCAACTGGTCCAACTCCTTTTCCATACCGATCTGGTTCTTGCTGGCCTTGCCTGCTACCTCTATACTGATATTACCGGGTCTACCTGCTATATGTACCCATATTCTTCTGTAGGAGGTCAAAAACGTAACAAAGAGACCGATTATAATCATGAAGAAGCCCGCATAGACAAGCGGGATGCCGGGGGCCTTGTTGATTTGAAGCCCGGTATAATACACGGTCTCGATATCATCAAGATAAAATGTATAAGGCCTGTAGGAGGAGGGATTTAATCTAGGGAAACTATCAAATATTCCAGGATACCGTTTCTTTATATTGTCTTGATACTTGAATAACCAGAAGCCTGTTTCTTGCTCTTCCTCAGACATTATGGATATCTTAACGGCTGGTCCCATGTTCATAAAATCATCCGATATGTCCGAGAGAACGAGCACGGCACCGTTCCCCGGCAAAGGAACAGGCTTTCCTAATTCGACTTCCATGATGGAGTCAGGGATATCAATCTCCGAATTAGATATCCTTAAGAGGGCAGTGCGGCCGGCCAAGGAACCATAACTTGCCTGATAAAAGGTAATATCTTTGAATTTTATTGGGTGGTTAACCAGGAGAATGGCCTTTTTAACTGTCTTGCCGTCCATGATAAAATTTAGATCCGACCTGTATTCCTTGGGCATGCCGTTATCATAGAAATCAATGGAAAACTCTTCACAATGTATCCTGAATCCAAGGCCTTTTTGATTATAGGACATGCCTTCCCTGAGAAAGACAGTATCAGTGGATTCACCTTCAAGGATATTCACATACCCGTTGAATCCCAATAGCGACCCTGTTATGCCACCCATGAGGATAATCAAAACACTAAGATGGACAAGGTAGACACCGAATACGGAAAAACGTCCTTTCTCACAGTACAAGAAAGTCTCTTTATCGGTTTTTTTAATAACCGTATTCCTGTACCGTTGTTTGAGCAAATCCCTGACATTATCCGCAGTATCTTTTAACTCGCCTTTGGTTTTCAGGATCCTATGCGGGGAGATGTGTTCGAACGGTTTTAATCTGTCAGGTTTAGGTTTGAATCTGAACAGTTTTAAGGTCGCGGGGAAACGGTCTAAAGAGCAGATAATGAGATTCAAGGCCAACAAAGAGATTATGGCTCTGAACCAGACGGAGTGATACATATCGAAAAGCTGCAGTGAATTGAAGAGGTTTAGTAATCCAGGACTCAGAGCCCGGGCAAACCTGGTGGCAGCGGCCTGTTCCTGGGGGATAATGGTGCCGAATACCGAAGTGATTGCCAGAAGGATTAAGAGCACGATAGTAAGCCTTACGGAAGACAGGAAATTCCATATGGGCCTGGATGTCTTTTCCACTATCATTTTTCCTCGGTTACCCTTTCATTGATACCTATCATCTCAAAGGATAATAGGGCCTTGCTCCTCTATGATCTGAAGACATTATTTGAAGGCTTATAGCATGGTTTCTTCTAAACCGCAAATACCTAAGATTGAGAGGTTAAGGGGATATAAAATAACAGCGCCCTCCCGATAGTCACTCATAAAAGGGACACGCCTTCGCCCCGG
>CAYUYB010000112.1:0-8240 GCA_964449025.1 uncultured Desulfobacteraceae bacterium | reverse complement strand
CCCTAGAAATCACCAGCCCGGGAGATCCGGAACGAAGAAAAGGGACATGCCTTCGGCCCAGCAACACAAGACCAGCCTTAAGCCATGCTCTGTGGGCTATATACCTTGATGCGCAACAGGAAGGATAATTCCGCTGTTGACCAGATATGAACAAAATGTTACAAGGGTCTTGCGGGCGATTAGCTCAGGTGGATAGAGCGTTGGTCTCCGGAACCAGAGGTCGCGCGTTCGAGTCGCGCATCGCCCGCCATTGTACTATCAAGGCTTTCAGCGGTTTCTTAATGCCCTTTTAGACTTCCAAAAGACCATTTTTCAACCCTATTTCCATCCTCCACACACAAATTTTATTGTTATTGCACTAACGCGAAATCATTTTCTTCAAATATAATATATATTAGTCGAGAAACTCGTGAGACAACTCATTGGAATGAACATAAGGGACAGATTATGCCCGTTCAATTTCATGGTGTATATTTTTATATACTGAATCGATAGACACGGAGGTCGTCTGAGCCGAGACATACCACAGGTTTTTAAGGTGGTTGAAATATTGATGTATTGGCAAGGTATCACAGTTATTATTAGTAAAATATTAATTAAATTTTATTTCCAAACCCCTCCAGAAGGCTGGATTAATCAAATAAATAATTTCTTCAGATCTTTTCTTTAAAAGTGACAGCAGACGCTTCATGTCATAATCAACGGAGTATATGTATATTGGGTTACCTTCCTTTCCGCGAAATCCTAAAAAGCCATACCATAGCAAAAGATTTAATATCTTTTCTTGGATTGTAGTTTCCTCTGAAACTCTGGCTAATATAGTTTGCAACGATTCCTCATCAAGTTCTGACGGGCATTCTATAAATTCATATAAACTATCTTTTGCAATTGGAAATACATCCTGTATCTCGTAACTAATATCATTAATCAATTGAGTAGAGTATTGTTCCTCACCGTGTTCAATATCTTCAAGATCGATTCGTTTATGCCGAAGGTTTATTGCATGACTCCTACACAGGCGTAATAAGTCAATTAAAGATCTTGGGCGCATTAAAGATCGGTCGATCATATAATTAGAGGTTTCATCGCCATAAATGTGACTCACACATAATTGTCTCCAAAGTTCTTCAAATGATGGCTCTCCTTTTACATCGGTCCATAAAAATCGTCGCCTTAGTAGCTCAAGAAGTAATGCTGGGTCAGTCCAATCTACAATTGCCTTTGAAATTTTACCCCTATCGGACATGATAGCAACTAAGTTTTCATATACATCATTCCGGATGAATATAATGCCTTTGGTAGGAATATTTTGTCGTTGGAAAGCATTCTCTAATTTTGACATTGCATCGAGAAGACAACGGAGAGAGAGTACATCTTCGGGTTTGATACCATGAGGTGGCCAACCTTTATCTAAGTTATCGAAAAGAATCCAAAGAGCCTTTTTGTGTTTGAGATAGCTGTTTAATTGGAACCGAAGGTCACTAATATCATGTCTATATATAAAATGTGTGATTTCTCCGCTACTTAATCTCAATAGATCATTTTTATCACTCCATTTGAGATTAAAGTCCTGAACTATTCGTTGAGTTAGTTTTAGCATACGTTCTGCAAAGTCGCCTTCTGATATATATTCATCTGTATCATAGCTAGATTCTAGGGCTCTGTATGGCTCGAATAATTCATGATCTCGAAGGTGTAATATCTTATCCTTTTGTAATAACTTATGGCAAATTTCTAGAAGTAACAGGTATTCCCAGAATGCTGTAATCGTGTGTTCTTTCGTGCCCTCTTCAAGATAATCTAAAACTTGGTCTTTCAATTTTATAAGCTGAAAACCCTCAGGTTTTAAGTCTAAAACGACGATATTTTTATCCTTTCGTAAACGATCACGAAGTTGGAAAAAAAGTGCTGTTTTTCCTGAACCCTTACGACCCATTACAATTTGGACGTCACCACGTGAAGCGCGCCAGAATTCATCTGTTTCTAAATAATAATTGCCAAGTTCTTGAAATTCGTTTTCTGCGGAAGAAGCACCCAATGTTAAGCGCTCCAAGAAAGTGGATGGCTCTACCCCTACGCTTGGTTGTGTCGACTGAAGACTCTCGGTTACTGATATAGCAAAATCGTTCACGTATTCATCAATATGATTTGGAAATTTAAATGAACGAACAAGGTCTCGATAGTCTGAAGGTATAGGTTCATCGCCTGATTGCAGAAACAATAGTATTTTTCCCATGCCTAGCGTCAGTCCTGCGCCAAATGCAGCACGAAAGTTGTGTTCCTTAGCATTTGTATAATGGTTTGGGAGTAGCGGTATTACAACACCATGTGAAACTGCAATATTATCGATAGCTTCAGGTGCTGATAATCTCCCCTGTTCCTCCGGATCGAAGGAACGATAGAATAAGCGAGCCTTCTTGATGCGGGCGATTAATCGAGTTTCAATATTGCCTTTTATTGGTGGCAAAATAATATATACTGGTGTTTTTATTGAGGTAGCGGTTTCATCGAAGTTTAGTGGAGTTAAGTCACTAATCTCAGAAATGAGAGATATCAAACTATCAGAATCTGTGTATGTGGCATAACCAAGAGTATCAAAAATGCCGATTGATCGAATAAGATCATCCTCCGGGCTAATAACTTTATTACGTATAATTATAGCACGCTTCTTACGACCTATTGCATATCCTATCTCAAATACAACATTGAAATTAAAACGACTGATATCTGCTACAAATGCGGTACCATTATCGATATTTCGAAGTACCTCATTAGAAATAAATCTACCAGGGATATCATTCTCTTCCCAACTAAGAAGCTTACGAAATCTTTCTTGCTTATTAAGTTTTTCAAGACTTTCAGAGACAGTAAGACCGATATCTCTGGGTTCATTTGGGTAGGCCACAAGACCTGAAATGGCTGTAAGCATAATTAACCTCCACTTTTGGAGCATTTTCAAGTGCTATTTAGAAAATTCATAATAAGCTTGAGCGATACCAAAAATAAATGTTTACATTGCAGAAAATAATGATAATGATGATAAATATTGCTTGATCATTTCGTTCTATTTAACACAAACAAATCTCAATTTGGATTAGATTAATAAAACAAGTCAAAGATATCAATAATTATATTTCAGCAACACTGAGAGCTTTTTAGTTTTTTTCTACTTTTAAAATAAAAGTCCTGAAGTTTGTATAGCTGCTATGCCTCAGCAATTATCTCAGCTATCAAATCCTGAGATATTCAGAACATACCCGAAAAAAATGACTTCATTGGGTGGAGCCAGTCAGAGACTCCACCGTGTCTTTTAGGCATACAAATTGTCAATCCATCTTATTGCCTCCGTGTCGCTTACCTTTCCCAGGTAACGCTGTGTCGTGGATAGGTTGGCGTGCCTCAGAATCACTTTGCTAACGATTTCAACCGGCACACCTGATCGGGATGCATGAGTAGCAGGGTGCCGGCGTAAATCATGGGGTCGCAACTTGACCCCAGCCAGATTTCCAGCCTTTCTGACGATAGACCTGGCAGCCTCATAGCAAATCCGAAAAATTCTTTGGTCGGGATCAGTGCAGTTATCTTTAATGTATTCTTTCAGCCTGTCTGCCACTTTTTGGGGAATGAAAACAAATTCCTGCTCCTTTCCGCTTTTGGGATCCTTTAGAGTCAGCTTCCTTTCATTGATGTCATTTGGTGTTAGCTTCAAGACCTCACCAATTCTCATGCCTCCTCTTGCCATGAGCTCAAGCATCAGACGATTCCTGACTTTGGACGTTTTGAAAATAATCTCATCAATAATGTCCTTTTCAATAGTGTTCCAGCGAGCAAGACCCGTATTTCTGAAGATCTTCTTCATCATGGGTGTGTCGCAAGGATTTTGAATATTTTGGACGATATTATTTCTTATGAAATTGAATAAAGCAGATAGATGAGAATAACGTGTACGTTTTGTTTGTTGCTTGGTCCCTTCGGTTACTCGATTCAAGAATGATAAGATTTCATCCGAGGTTATTTCCTGAACATCCCTCTCCCCAAATTCTCGGTTAAAATTGGAAAGGACCACCTGATACGATTTAAGGGTGTTATCTCTTGAGTGAGATTTGTGGTACTCCAGCCAAATTGTCATTGCCTTTGATACTTGCATGGTTCATCCTCCTTTTTTTGAGGTTAACAAAGAAAAACGTCTACCATGCAAGGATATGATATGAATCAAATATGGAAGAAAGCCTGGTGCTGATAGGCTTTGGCCCTGGCAAGATATCGCGGGTTTGATGAATATGATAAACGGACCTGGATAGTCAGTTGAGGGCGGATGAAGTCATGCGCCAACACATAAGAAATTATAAAAATTGTAGAAAGAGGGTCAGGTAAGGTCCATCTGATAGATTCTTAATTCTTTACCCTTTTTAATGCATTCTTCAAAATTGGAATCCCAGTGCCTCGGGTAAAGGATCTTATGATGCCCTGCTTCTTTCAGGGCTTTTTCAAGACTTATGCATTTTTCTTCTATGTTCATGAATGAGACAAGAGTGATAGCTGCTTTATCGCAGAGGCATAATCTGATGTCTTTCTCTGATTGAACCAAAAATGCTATCGAAGTAGCCTCACCCGCATCAATCTGCAATAGAGCCTTTTTTGCCATGGCATTTACTTTACCAAGATTTTCGATCTCTATTTCATGAATAATTTGTACATCGCCAAGTATATTTATTGCCCATGATATCCCATCTTTTCTGTAGAACTTTGCTTCATCCAGGACGGCCTTCGTTACGTGGACATCATATGCCTTGCATATGTTTTGAAATAGATCAAGGGTATGAAGATCAATGATGATGTCTGCATCAAGAAGAAGCAATTTTTTCATAGTATTTTTCCATCAAGCCTTCTTCATTCAGGAAATCATCTATTCCGGATCGTTCAATTCCAAGGTATTGAGCAAAGGTTCCCCTTGATATCTTGCCTTCCATCAAACACCGGTAAGCTAATGAAATATACCTTGAGGGAAATTTGTCGGGTTGTTTGCCCGGATATAATTCCCTCCTCAAAAGCTTATCTGTTTCCCTAAAGCTTTTGTCGACTAGTATCTCTGATACCACCTCCTTTTTTAACATGTTTAAATTTACTACTCTCCATAATACAGCCTCGGTAGATACACCGAAATCCTTTGCAATCTCTATAATATCAATAATCCTGATTTTTTCCCCTGTTTTAATTTCTTCAACTGCGTTTTTCAAATGCCTTTCTGGTAATAATAGGCTAGCAGCGAATGTATCCGCATATTTTTCGGGATTTGTTTTTATGCTCCCATCACCTATTTCTTCAAAAGAAAAGACATCCCATGTCATGATATGGAATAATTCATGAGCAAGATCAAAATGCCTCCTCCATGGTGCATCATTCACATTGATGAGTATGCCGACTCCCATGCGACCGTCCACAATTGATGCTGCTGATGCCCCATCTTTTAATGAGAGATGCAGAATTTTAAACCTAAGATCATTCTCAAGAACACTATATAAATTAAAAGCGGGCCTTGAACCGAGATTTTGGGTAGAGCAAAATTCTTCTCCAAGTTGTCCGGCAAAGTCGAACCCTTTTGAGAAAAAATCGGTGTTATCCAGATTTTTTTGGATACTTTTCCATTTTCTCTTCAATCCCAAAAGGGTTTCCATGTTGCTATAGTTCTCTAAGAAAAATAAAAATTCGTTTTGAATATCCTCCATAGGAGCGGTTGAAGTTGCAGTTTTTCTCCATAGAGGTTTAGGAATGATCGACGCTTCGGATTCAAAAAAGAAATCCAAGCTTTTTTTATACAGTTTAGCCATTGAACTTAATTCATTCGCGTTTAATTTCCTTTTGCCCTTTTCTATTTCTGAAAGGGTTTGATAATTATTAAAACCTAAACTTTTTGCCGCATCGGATATCGAAAATCCCGCAGCGATTCTGGCTTGTTCAACCTTTTCACTTAGTTTCGAAGGATTTTTTTTCAAGGAGTTCATGTGACCCTCTAATAAGATATTATTATAATCATTTTGCCTTTTAATGAGATGATATAATAAATTATTATGCCATGTCAATAATAATGGTTATTTTGATTATGAAAAATATGGGATAATGTTTATGACCAGAAAGCATTTTTATAACAATTAGGTAAGATAAATCATATTTTTTAATAATTTTAATTAGTTTTCATTCATGAAAATTGTATAGCTTGAAGGGATTTAATAGTCAAACCACAGGATACCAAATGACAAAACAGAAGATGGCGTTTTACCAATGACATTGGATGGACGGAAGAGGTTTGAGGGCTGTAGAAATATACAAATCACCTAAAAAATAAACCATCTTCGATCTGTAATATCTGCCATATATCTCAAATCTGTTAATCCCTTTGAAGAGACAATAATCTGTTGAATAGAAAGAGGTAAGGTCTGCTGTTGACCCTTTTTCAGAGCAATTATCTCCTTGACAAACATAAGCGAATTCTATGACATAAAAAATGCGAAAAAATGGAAACGGATAAAATATACAAAGTGAAAGGATAAGAATCCCCGTTAATAAGGCAATAGAGCAACTCATGAATATCCCCTTATTGATAGTTATTATCTATATATGTTCTCTGATTGTGATCAGCCTTTTCTCCATAAAACTCGTCAAAAATGAGGCAATGGGATTCTTGCTGGCGGGCCGGTCATGGCCCTGGTATATGGTGGCATTTATGCTAACAGGGCTTGCTATCGGAGGAGCGTCAACATTGGGTTGCGCACAGACGGGCTTTGAAAAGGGACTGGCAGCAGGATGGTATGACGTAGCATGGGGATTCGGAGCGCTGCTTATGGGGCTTTTTGGAGCCTCCCGATGGAGGAAAATGGACATATCAACGGTCCCTGAAATGCTTGGAATATATTATACACCCTCTTCGCGCGTCCTGGGAGTTATTTTACAATTCATGATCGTTATGACTGTAACGTGTCTTCAATTCGTAGCTGGAGGTGCCCTCCTGAGCGCGATGCTTCCTGATCACTTCTCCCTTTTCAGTGGAATGCTGCTCACGGCAATAGTATTTGTGGGGATCGCCCTCATTGGCGGTTTGTGGGCCGGAGGACTGGCGAATCTGATAAATGTCGTCGTGATCTGGCTCGGCATCGCGGTAGGAATGGCGGCCTGCTGGTCCCTGGCCGGAGGCACTGATATCATCATATCAAGGCTCCCTCGTGAATTTGATTATTTCAGCCTGTTTGAGGGATTGGGTTGGGGTGTTTTACTCGGATGGTTTATTGTCATGGGTACCATGACCTTCACCATGCAGGGGGTGGTGCAGGTCGGGCTTGCGGCCAAAAGCCCTGTGGACGCAAAATGGGGATTCATTGCGGGAGCCATCCTTATGGCCCCCCTCGGCTTTTTCTCGGCCTACATTGGCATTGCCGCCAAATCCCTTTATCCGGATATTGCCTCTGTCAAGGCCCTGCCCACCATAATAATGAACACCCATCCTGTAATCGCGGGGCTTACACTTTCCGGATTGTGGGCGGCCGATATTTCCACGGGTGTGGCATTGCTGATCAGCTCCGCCACCCTCCTTGAAAAAGACATCTATGAATGGTCCATGGAAACGAGAGGATTAAGGGTGCCACCGGCAAGGGCCTTTGGTCTATCACGTTCCCTGGTTTTCATTATCGGCCTGGCAGGCTTTTTTATGGCACTCAAAGCGACTTCGATTTTGAACGTCCTACTCATCGTATTAAGCCTGTGCGCCCCTTTTACCATAATATTTATTTTCACAGTCTATTTTCCGGGGTTCTGTAAAAAATATGCCGCATTCTGGACTATTTTTGTGGGAGGCTTGATTGTGCTTTTGTGGGTCTTTTTCCCGGCCATAAGAGTTCTTCCTCACGCTGTTTACCTTGAGTGGCTTGTGACACTACCTCTGTTTATTGTTCTTTGCCTTATTCTTAAAGACCCTATAAAAAAGCAAAAGGCGACGTTGATTCGCTAGCAACCTACCATATATTATAGTAACATTGTCTTGGAACTGACGTCCCTGCTTACGCAACGCACGCTAAAGGAGGAACTTATGGGATTGACAAGACAGGATTATTCCATATTGGGTAAATTCAATTTTGAACATAATCCCGTAGGCATCAAGCTCCTGCTTAACAAACCAGATGGCTTGGAACAGACTGATAAGGTCATGCCTATTTGCAGGATGTTTATAGAAGCGCAGAAAAGCAGTCCTT
>CAYUYB010000111.1:0-8244 GCA_964449025.1 uncultured Desulfobacteraceae bacterium | reverse complement strand
GCCGATGGTCAGGATTATACCTGCTATACCCGGCAGGGTCAGGGTGGCTCGGAAAAAGGCGAGACCGGCCATGATAAAAAGGATGTTCAATACAAGGGCCAGATCCGCTATAATGCCTGAAAGACCGTAATAGATGATCATAAAGATTACGACCAACACACCGCCCACCATCATGGATTTAAATCCTTTGCTGATAGAATCCTTTCCCAGAGAAGGCCCGACCGTCCTTTCCTCCAGGATCTTGACAGGTGCCGGAAGAGCGCCCGCCCTCAGCACAATGGCCAGGTCATGCGCCTCGTCGGTGGTGAACCGACCTGTGATCTGTGCCGCCCCCCCCGCGATCTCTTCCTTTATTACGGGTGCTGAATACACGTTATTATCCAGTACGATGGCCAGCCTCTTGTTAACATTTTCCCTGGTAAGCCTTTCAAAAATCCTTGCTCCTTTGTTATCAAATGACAATGACACATAGGGCTCGTTGTATCGACTGTCAATCGCCACCCTCGCGTCACTGATATATTTGCCGGTAAGGGCAACCCTTTTCTTCAGGAGATAGGCCTCTTTTTTCACTAAGCCGGTGCTGTAGTCTGTACTGAGTCCATATACTATCTCGCTACCCACCGGAATATCCCCGTTGAGGGCATCTTCCAGGCTTTTCTCTTCGTCAACCAACCTGAATTCCAGTTGGGCTGTTTTACCAATAAGCTCTATGGCCCTGTCAGCATCCTTGATGCCCGGGAGCTGAATCAGTATCCTGTCATCTCCCTGGGGCCTGATATCCGGTTCTGTCACCCCGAATTGGTCAATCCGATTCCTGATGGTTTCAAGGGCCTGGTCCGTCGCCATCTGCATTATCTGGTTCTTCGTTTCCCGTTTCAGGACCATTGTGTATGATACGCCCTGTTCTTGCCTTCCGGCCCTTTCTAGCTCATAATCCGGGTACCGCGACATCTGCATTTCCTCGAAGGGCTCCCTGTCCTCTTCCCTCATTAGGATAATATCAATGCCCTTTGTTCCGTTACGCTTGAGTGCCAGATACCTGAGCTTTGTTTCCCGCAGGTCTTCCTTGATATCTTCCACAGCCCTCTCCAACTCGGATTCGATAGCCTTTATTGCCTCGACTTCCAGGACAAGATGCATGCCTCCTTGCAGATCAAGGCCCAGCTTTACCTTCTCCTGGGGAAGGATATCCGACCACCATGGAGGGACCTCCTCGCTCAGTGACGGCACAAGGTATAATAAGGCCATCACAACCAGGAACCCGACTAAAACGCCTCTCCACGCTAACTTCTTGGACACTCTCTACCTCCTCGCTCCATTAATTGTCATATGCGACTTGGATCCGTGAAATATATAATCCTCAATATGCGTCAAGCATTGCCTTGGGGCTGTTTATCCTCTCTTTTCAACACCCCGGCGATACTGCCCCGTGATACCTTGACCCTTATCTTAGGGGCAATCTCCATGGTAACAACATCATCGGTTAGACCGGTAACCTGGCCATGCAATCCTCCCGAACTTATTACCCTGTCCCCTTTTCTGAGGTCAGCCAACATCTCCCTGTGCTGTTTTGCCTTCCTCTGTTGAGGTCTTATAAGAAGGAAATAGAAAATGGCGAACATCAGTATCAGGGGGATAAAGGCTCCAAGGCCTCCTCCCTGCGAACCGGCTCCTCCGGTCCCGCTTGTGCCCATCGCATATGCCAGAAAATCCATTATAAAATCTCCCTTTCTCTATAAAAATTGTCCCTGAACTCCTCTAATCTGCCGTCCCTTATGGCGTTACGGATACCGCCCATTAAATGAGTGTAATAGTAGATGTTATGAATGCTGTTTAACCGGTATGCCAGGAGCTCATTGGCCATAAAAAGATGCCTTAAATAGGCCCTTGAGTAATTGGAACAGGTATAACAACCGCAACCATCATCTATGGGTCTACCATCATCCGCATAGGACGAATTCTTTATGACCAGATTGCCTTTCCTGGTAAAGAGGGTCCCGTTTCTCGCGTTACGGGTGGGCATAACGCAATCGAACATATCCACACCGAGCATAACCGCCTCAAGCATATCTTCCGGTTTTCCTACACCCATAAGGTAGACCGGCTTATCCTGCGGTAGAAACTCGATGGTCTCTCTTATTATCTCTCGCCTCATTTCACTGCCTTCTCCCACGGAAAGACCCCCCAGCGCGTAACCGTCAAAACCCATTTCAACCAGATCTTTGGCGCTCATCTCCCTCAGGTCGGGGTACATGCCTCCCTGGACAATCCCGAATATGCTCTGACCGTCCCCTCTCTCCTGTTCGAGACATCTCTTTGCCCACAGGCTGGTCAGTTTAACCGAATTCAAGACGTATTCATAATCAGCCGGGTATGGCGCGCACTCGTCAAAGGCCATGATAATATCGGCCCCTAGGGCCCGTTGTATCTTCATCGCCTCCTCAGGTCCCAGGAAATGCCTGGAACCGTCGATATGGGACTGAAAGTTCACCCCTTTCTCGGATATACTCCTCAACCTTGAAAGACTATAAACCTGATATCCCCCGCTGTCCGTTAGTACAGGTCCCTTCCAGTTCATAAAACAGTGAAGACCCCCCAATTTCTCTACAATCTCATGGCCCGGTCTTAAATAAAGGTGATAGGTATTAGCCAGAATGATCTTTACTCCCGCCCCTTCCAGATCCTCCGGCGACATGGCCTTTACGGAACCCTGCGTGCCCACCGGTATGAAGGCCGGGGTATCAAAACTACCATGGGCTGTTTCCAGCACGCAAAACCGTGCGCGGCTCGCAGGGCATTTATGTAAGACATTAAAATTCAAAATTTTTTCACGACTAAAAATTCAGGGCTCATGGCACAAGGGGAAAAATAGCCCGAAATGCATCTTTCTGCTTTTTCCTTGCGCCTTATACCTTGTACCTTGCGCCTCGTGTCCACTACAGGAAACATATTGAACAAAAATTACCAATCGAAATAATGGACTTCACTTGTTTAGACCACCAACATCGCGTCGCCGTAACTGTAGAATCTGTACTTGTTTTCAACAGCCCATCTGTACGCCCTCTTTATCAGGACATACCCCCCAAAGGCGGAAACTAGAAAGAGAAGAGAAGACCTGGGCAGATGAAAATTAGTGATGATACCGTCTATCACCCTGAACTGATAACCGGGAGTGATCAGCAGGCCTGTCTTTCCCGCCCCATAGGAAATCTGGCCTGTCGGCCCCGCAGCGCTCTCAAGGGCCCTGACCACTGTCGTACCAACGGCTATTACCCTTCTCCCGTCTCTCCTGGCGCTGTTAACGGCTACGGATACCTCAGGGTCTATTATATAGTCCTCTTCACCGATATCATGGTCCCTTATATCAACCGTCCTTACCGGACGGAATGTGCCATGGCCCACATGCAGGGTCAGCTCCACCAGAGATATACCTGCCCTCCGGAGTCTTTTAACGATGCTCTCGGTAAAGTGTAGCCCTGCCGTAGGCGCCGCCACCGCGCCTCTCCTCTTTGAAAATATCGTCTGATACCTCTCCCTGTCCAGGCATGAAAGTCTGTCGCCTTTTCTCTTTATGTAAGGAGGAAGGGGCATATAACCCTTCTCCTCCAGCAGTTTGTCGACACACATATCCCCGTAAAAGGCGATGTTAACGAGCCCTCCCTCTCCGAGGTCTTCCACAATTCCCTTTACATCTTTCCCAAAGAGCAAGCATCCGCCCTTTTTGGGGCGTTTTGATGATCTTAAAAGACACCATCGTTTATTGGTTTTATCACCATCCACACCCTGATGCTCAAGAACCAGTATCTCAACACGTCCCCCGGTTTCCTTGATGCCGAACATCCTCGCAGGCACTACCTTCGTATTATTTACTACAAGGAGATCACCTGGTTTCAGCAGGCCGGGAAGATCAACAAAATGACAGTCGGTGAAAGACGCGTCCGTGCGATCAACAAACAGCAGACGTGAACCGTCTCTTTTCGCAGCCGGGACTTGCGCTATCAACTCCTGCGGCAGATCATAATTGTAAGCCTCAATGTTAAACATAGGTCGGCATTTCGGTAATGTTCAAACATGTACACACAGCCACCCCCGGCTCATGGCTCATCATCCATCACCCGTCCTCCATAGCGCTGCGCAAGGTAAAATAATTTGGGGATGACTCTAATTTCAGTCCACAAATTTGGGGCTCATCCGGTTAAGAAGGACGTTAGTCAAGGATTTCTGAAGATTTTGCGCTGCATGGGCCAGGGGGTTCTCTTTTAAGCGCCGAACTCGTTTATCCGCACTGACCCCGCATAAGAAGTATAACTTTTCGCTTTTTTATGTATTCGTTAACAGGCCGAAAGCTGTTAGATTTTAGCCCTTAGCTATTAGGTATAAGGAGTCAGGCTAAAGCAACCATTAGTCAGAGTAATTTCGAATCGTGATACTAACAGTGCTCTCTTCTTATCCGCTGACCTTCTGATCTTCTCTTCGCCTTACGCCTTACCCCTCACATTATGCGCCATGCTCTTTGCGCAACGCACTTGACCCGTTGAACCCTAGAACCCTTGGACCCTCATTTATTTCTTTACGTACTCATTAACCGGATAAACCGTATTTGAAAATAATCAACATGCCAAATAAAGTCAAAGGATTTTATCAGCGGCATATATAGGCAATGATCACACCGGCACACATCGAAGCAAAGCCTATGGCCCTAAGCCGGGAATCAGGGGTCTGCTGGATCATAATCATCCATCTTTTCATCTTATCAGGAAAGGCGAAATAAGGCGTACCTTCTACCACAAGCAAGAGACCGATCAGGCATAACAATAATCTCATGGTTTATCCAGTCCTTAGGTTAAATGGAAAAATTGCTATCAACAGGAGCCAATGATACTTTCAATCCTATGCAGTGTCAATCAAACTCCCTATTTAGCCCTAAGCCCCAGAAGGGCGCGTGGCGCAAGGCGATAATTGCTTAAATAGTTAAATGGTCGAATGGTTAATTGGTTAAAACTATTCAAGGTTCCATATTCAAAATTCAAGGTTTAAGGGTCAGAGCAAAATATCAAAATGAAAAGCTGAAAGCTGAATACAATAAACAGGAAATAGGAAACAGGAAATAGCTGAAGGCTGAAGGCTGATGGCTAATAGCTAACCAAGAGGGTTTGCTCCCCGAGTGAACCGGTGAAACAGAGACCCCACCTTGATCCTTCCGTAAGAGGGGAGCGTACCGACAGGCATGGCGCAGGGCGTAAGGCGGGGGGCCAAGGCTATGACACCTCATGTATATAGTGCTATATGGCCTATGTTGGTCTCTTTTGAGCGGCGAACTCGTCTATGTGCACTGACCCTTCATAACACAATGCGACGCGGCCTGGTAAACCAAAGACATCATGACTGGATAAGTGTAACCTTAATATCCGGTCACAGCGGTTCTTTTCATGGCAACGTAAATTAAGGTTCAAGGATTCCAGGGGCCTTCGACGTTGCTCAGGGCCGTGAGTCCTTCGATAAACTCAGGACCATGAGCGTGTGGAATGGCTTGTCGAACGGTTCGAGGGGTCAAGTGAATTGCTAAAAAGCAAAATAATCAACCCTTGACCCCTTGAATCCTAAAACCCCCGGACCTTTGTTTACTCCTTTACGTCCTTATTAACTAGGCGGACCCTAAAAAACCCTTTTCGGGATATTATAGTTCTTGATATATACCGCTATATGGTTTAAATTTATAGGTTATGCAAGGCCTTACGACAGTAAGATTAAACAACAAATAACATAGAGTCTGATGGCTTGACACCTTATCCCAATAGAATCACCATAGACCTGTCAGCCCTTGAACATAACCTCAATCAGGTTAAAAGGCTGATCGATCCAGGTACCAGGATTATGGGCATAGTAAAATCAGATGCCTATGGCCACGGTCTTTTAAGGGTTTCACGATTCCTGGAGAGGAAGAATATATACGCTCTCGGGGTGGCCCATCTCCATGAAGCCCTTCAATTAAGGCTGAACGGGATAAAAGTGCCTATCGTGATACTGTGCGGAATAAGGTCAAGGGAGGATTCGGAAGAGGTCGTGGAAAAGGCCTTTCAGCCTGTGGTTTATGACCTTTCATCCGCGGAACTCCTTTCGCAAGAGGCTGTCAGAAAAGGGAAAAAGGTTAATATTCATTTAAAGATTGATACCGGTATGGGGCGCCTCGGCATTCCTTATAAAGAGGCGGGGCCCTTTATGGAGAAGGTCATTGGCCTTCCCGGCCTCAACATCGAGGCACTTATGTCCCATCTCTCTTCCGCGGATGAAGAAAACAGCGATTTCACGGACACACAGATAGCCAATTTTAAGCATGCCATTGATATCGGCCGTTCCATGGGTATTGACCCGCACCTGAACAGTCTGGCAAACAGCGCCGGCATCATGGCCCATAAGGAATCACATTTTAAGATGGTCCGGCCCGGCATAATGCTTTACGGAGGTCTTCCATCACCGGGTTTTAAGACACCCCTTTCTCTCAGGCCCGTGATGGGTCTAAAGGGGCGAATTCTGCAGACAAGGAATCTCCCCGATAGTACCCCCGTAAGCTATGGCCGGAGATATTTTACACAGGGCCCCATGAAAATCGCCGTAGTATCCGCAGGCTATGGTAACGGCCTTCCCCGAAATCTCTCAAACAAGGGAACAGCCCTTATCAAAGGCAGAAGGACCCCCATGGTAGGGATGATGTGCATGAACATGCTCATATGCGACATAACCGGGATGGATGATGTGATGCCCGGAGACGAGGCGGTTCTCCTAGGCCACCAGGGTGATCAGGTCATAACAGCGGATGATATCGCCGGATTATGTGATACCATATCATATGAGATTTTTTTATCCATAGGCACAAAGGGGTACAGAGAATACGTTTAATGAAAAAAAAGATAGACCATATACTGACAAAGACCATGCGGAGCTGCTTCGATAAGGGTTATCTGCGGGAAACCTTCTTGCCCGGTTATGCTATTGAGGTACCCGGCGACTCTGACCACGGTCATTTTGCTACGAATCTGGCCCTGACCATGGCCTCATCCCAGAAGAAAACGCCTCTTGAAATAGCCCGGATCATTGTCGATAACCTTAAAAACAACCACAGTATTATTAAAAAGGCGGAGATAGCGGGCCCGGGTTTTATTAATTTCCTGATCAAGGACATTGAATGGCACAGGCTTCTCCTGAGGATAACAGACCATGAAACACAATATGGAAGGAGCTCAATAGGTGCCGGAGAAAGGGTACTGATGGAGTTCGTAAGCGCGAATCCGACCGGGCCTCTTCATCTGGGGCATGGCCGGGGGGCCGCTCTGGGTGATACAATAAGCAGGATTCTTGCTTTCTGCGGATATGATGTGGTGCGCGAATTTTACATTAATGATGCGGGCCGGCAGATGAGGCTCCTGGGTGAATCGGTATTCAGCCGATGGAGGCAGATGAGAGACCCCGGTTATCCGTTTCCGGAAGACGGATATCATGGGGACTATATCACTGAGCTTGCCCAGAAGATCTCAAGTAAAATTGATCTTTCGTCACTGGATATGGAAAAGGCCATTGAGTTATGCCAGGAATTGGGGAAGGATGAGATCTTCCATGAAATCAAGCAGGACCTCGAACTCTTTCGGGTATATTTCGACGTGTGGTCCAGTGAAAGAGATTTTTTTTCCAGAGGGCTCGTGGAAAAGACCTTACACGAGATGGGAGAAAGAGGGGAGATCTATGAAAAAGACGGCGCGCAGTGGATCAGGACATCCGCCTTCGGAGACGATAAGGACCGTGTAATAAGGAAGAATGACGGCGAGTACACGTATTTTACTTCCGATATATCCTATCACCTGGAAAAATGGAAAAGGGGATTTTCAAAGGCCGTCAACATCTGGGGAGCTGACCATCATGGTTATGTCCGGAGGATCAAATCGGCGTTAAAAGCCAGCGGCGTGAATGACAGATGGCTTTCGGTCCTGCTGATTCAATTGGTGAAACTCTGGAAAGAAGGGCGGGAGATCAGGATGTCCAAACGAGCCGGACAGTATGTGACCCTTAAAGAACTACTCGATGAGGTGGGAGTTGATGCTGCGCGGTTTATTTTTCTTACCAAAACACATGATTCACAACTTGATTTTAATATAGATCTGGTAAAGAAGCATGATAGCAATAACCCGGTCTATTACGTCCAGTATGCCCACGCCAGGATATGCAGTATCTTCAGAAAGGCCGAATCAGAAG
>CAYUYB010000110.1:0-8253 GCA_964449025.1 uncultured Desulfobacteraceae bacterium | reverse complement strand
ACAGTCAGCACCTGGAACGTTCCGCATGTCACAAGAGATTACAGCTCGGCGTCGGTGTAACACGTGGCCTTGGTTCGGGCGCTGATCCGGAGATGGGTAGACTTTCCGCCGAAGAGAGCATTGGCGATATCAGAGAGATCGTCTCCGGGGCGGATATGGTCTTTCTCACCGCTGGAATGGGCGGTGGAACAGGCACCGGCGCATCCCCGGTATTCGCCCGTGAGTGCAAGGAAAGCGGGGCATTGACTGTCGCTGTGGTGACGAAGCCTTTCCACTTCGAGGGTGAAAAAAGGATGAGAAGGGCCCTGGCTGGCATAGATAAGCTGAAGAAGGAAGTGGACACCTTGATCATTATACCAAATGAGCGGTTGAAGTCCATAGGCGATAAGAATACCATGTTCAGGGATCTTATCGTCAAGGCGGACGATGTCCTCCTTAACGCGGTTAGGGGGATATCAGACCTGATCATAAGCAGTGGCTTCATAAATCTGGATTTCGCGGATGTGAAAAAGGTGATGTCCGAGATGGGAACAGCCATCATGGGGACCGGCAGGGCGGCGGGTGATAAACGGGCCTCGGAAGCTGCTCAACAGGCAATAAACAGCCCCCTGCTTGAGGATATCTCGATTAATGGCGCCAAGGGCCTGCTTATGAACATTACGGCCCCACCGGATGTAACCATGGATGAGATTGATGTGGCCAGCAATTATATAAAGGGAGAAGTGGCTGAGGACGCCGAGATCTTCTGGGGAGTGGTTTTCAGGGAAGATATGGGGAATGAGATACAGGTAACGGTAATAGCCACAGGCATCGACAGGCAAAACTACAGAAAAGTCACGAGACTACGGGACGTAACCCCTGAGGAAGCGATCGCTGACTGGACCGTGAAGGTAAACGGTCAAGGCCTGGACCAGTACGATATTCCGGCATATCAAAGGAAAAGGATGGAAGAGGAGCAGTCGTCGGAGCTCGTGGAGGATGAAGTGCCTGTAGAAAGCAAGAAGGGATTTTTCAGGAAGGCGTTTTTTAAGGATGATCTTGATTATCCCACCTTTCTGCGCGCGAAGGCAGACTGATTGAGAGTATCTGATGTCAAGCAAGACCGCTTCCCTTTACAGGTCAAAACTGGCCGGAGAAAGAGGGGCGATACGTAAAGACTGGGGCGGCAGGGTTTCAATAGCCCTGGCCTACCCGAATGTCTATCGTGTCGGCATGTCTAATCTGGGATTCCAGGTAGTGTATGATCTTCTGAACAGAAGGGATTATGTCGTTGCGGAAAGGGTCTTCCTCCCCGAAGAACACGAAATGTCCCTCCATTACGGGGAAGGAAAAGGCCTGCTCTCACTGGAATCCCGGAGCCCTCTCCTCAAATTCGATATTATAGCGTTTTCCCTTTCTTATGAAAATGACTACCCCAATATTCTGAAGATACTGCAAATGGGCAAAATACCTCTGCTGAGCGCAGAGAGGGACGGGCCATGTCCTCTTGTCATGGGCGGCGGCATCAACTCTTTCCTCAATCCGGAGCCCCTGGCCGGGTTTTTTGACTTTTTTCTCCTGGGAGAGGCGGAAGAGAACCTGAATGGATTTACAGAATTTTTCAGGGGTTTGGGGCGGGGATACGGGTCCAGGGAGGAGCTGCTGAAAGAACTGGCTCGTAATGTCAGGCATGTGTATGTCCCGCGATTGTGTCACATTGAGTATGAGAAAGACGGGACTATCAAAGAGAGGATATGCCGCGAGAAAGACATTCCCTTGAAGATAGAGTCGGCCCGTAAAAAGTCGTCCGATCCATCTATTGGCAGATCTTCCATCCTCGCTCCCGATACGGAATTCGCCGACAGGATATTGATAGAAACGGGCAGGGGCTGCGGGTGGTCCTGCCGTTTCTGCGCCGCGGGGTATGTCTATCGGCCCCCCAGAGTCTGGGATAAAAAGGGATTGGCATCGTGTGTGGATAAGGCCGTTGAAGAGTTCGGGCGCGTCGGCCTGTTAAGTCCGTCCGTGCTGGATACACCGGGAATAGAGGAGATATGCTCCAGGATTACGGAAAGAGGAGGCGATTTTTCGCTGGCCTCCTTGAGGGCGGATCTGCTGACGGAGAATATGCTCGTACAGATGAGAAAAACAGGTCAGAGGAGCCTTGCAATAGCGCCTGAAGCGGGTTCAGAAAGACTTCGCAGGGTAATCAACAAACACCTCACAAAGGATCAGATAACAGAGGCAGCACGGATGATAGCAGCAGTGGGTGATTTTTCCATTAAGCTCTATTTCCTTATCGGCCTGCCCACGGAGACAAGAGAAGATGTTGCGGAGATCGTTGATCTTGTTAAATCGATAAAACATAACATGATAAAGGAATCCAGGGCCAGGGGAAGGATCGGACTTATCAACCTTAGTGTCAATTGTTTTATCCCCAAGGCATTTACCCCCTTTCAGTGGTTTCCCTTGGAGGCGGTGGACAGCCTCAGGGAAAAACAGAAGTGGCTTAAGAAGGCCTTTTCAAGGGAGGGAGGTGTCAGGATCAGTTTTGACATTCCCAAGTGGGCCTATGTCCAGGCCCTCCTGTCCTTGGGAGACAGGAGAGCGGGGGCCATGCTTATGTTGGGTAGTGAATTCAACGGCGACTGGGCGAAGGCCTTCCAGTGTTCCGAGATCAACCCGGATTTTTTCGTGCGCCGACCAAAGGGCCTTGACGAGATCCTCCCCTGGGATTTTATCGATCACGGCATACGCAAGGAATATCTAAAAAAGGAATACAGGCTTGCGCTCAGGCAAGTGGAGTCCGACATATGTCACGTGGGAGAGTGCGACAGATGCGGCGTGTGCAGGCCCGAATAAGAGGAAAGCAAATTGAGATTTGGTTCCGGCCTCTGTGTTATCTTATCTTTCGAGTAGGTTGACAATAAGTTGACATATCTTTCATCACTGGATCTTGTGCCCGTCGGCGAAAACATCCATGCTTGATGCAGGAATTATTTTGCGCCGAAGCAAAAAAAGTGCCATTTTTTTGCTTTATGGCAAAAATATACACATGATAATTCCAAGATATTTAAAGGCACCGGTTAGCCGGGATCTCAAGGAAAAGATGGTTTTTATGTCAGGCCCCAGACAGGTCGGGAAAACCGTGCTGGCCAAGACTTTTCTTAAAAAGCAGAGTGACCGTTATTATAACTGCGATAATCGTGAGGATCGCAAGAGAATATTATCTACCCGATGGCCGGCGGATAGGTGCACGATCGTCCTTGATGAGCTTCATAAATATCGGCGCTGGAAGGGCTGGATCAAGGGCGAATATGATTCTCATGGAGAAAGGATAGCCTGAAAATGAGCCATGCACTCGAAGATCAGGAAGGTTACAGGATCGGTCTCTATTATTTAAGAGACGCAAACAAGAGGGAAGTGGATTTTCTGGTGACACACGATAAAAAACCTTGGTTCGCGGTTGAATGCAAGACATCAAGTCGTGATGTAAACCCTGCGTTAAATTATTTTGGAGAAAGACTCGGAATACCTTACCTCTATCAACTCACTCTGGAACCAGGGGACGACATCCTTGATGGCATGGTAAGGGTCATGCCGGCAGCCAAGTTTCTGGCCGCGCTTCCCTAAAAGAGGGGGGGGGTAGATGGCTGCGACTATATTTTTTTAAGAGGATGAGGTGCGCCCGATGCTAAAACCCTATCTAAAAAAGATCCATGAGATTGCCGAGCGTGGAGATGCCAGGGAAGAAAGCTACTATTCCACCCTCGAGGCCCTTCTTGATAGCTTTTTAGAATCAACCAGCAAAAAGGATGTCAGGATCACGACTATCCCGAAAAAGACGGACGCGGGAAACCCTGATTTTCGGCTGTGGGACGGGAAGCAGCTATCATAGGATATATATATAGAGGCCAAGGCACCAACCGTCCGAAGATCTTGACAGGATAGAGACCTCGGATCAACTGCAACGCTACAGAAACACCTTTCCTAATCTGATCCTGACGAACTTTCTTGAGATCAGGCTTTACAGGGACGGGGCCCTGATAGATAAAGCCCTCATTGGTCGCCCTTTTATTATCCATAAGCTCAAGACCATACCGCATGTTGAAAAAGAGGCCGATTTCCTGAATCTCCTCGAGAAATTTTTCTCCTATTCCTTGCCCAAGGTATATGAGGCAAAAACATTAGCGATAGAGCTGGCAAAGCGAACCAGGTTTTTAAGGGACCGTGTCATCAGCAGGAAGAAATATATGGGCTGACTTCCCAAATGAGAAGATGCGCGGTTTCAGTTCCACCAGACATCGTTGGAGGGTGCGCACGTGAGAGTCAGTCCGAGTATTTTTATTTTATTGAAATTGCGCTCGGTTCTCTTAGAGAGTTGCATTACCGGTTTAGCTTGGCAAGACGTCTGGCATATCTCGATGAGTCTGATTACCAATCCGGAGAGTCAAAAATCGTGGAGACTGAAAAGGCATTGTCTGCGTTGCTACGATCAATGAGGAAAGAAGATTAAGAAAGGACAGGGTAAAGGTGTTTAGCCTGAAGGGATTTAGGGTCTACATTCCTTCAGCCACATGTTCCTACAGCCTGATAGCCTATAGCCTGAACAGCTTCAGTCCGCCTTTCTTACATGTCAAAAGGATCAGAGAAAATCAGAGTCCAGATCCTTGGTGGCTGAGGATGATCATTCGAGAAGATACGATTATAGCAAACAAGGATTCTCTCGCAATCGTTCGGGTATTAGCGCGGCTAAGCGGCTCTGGGCGTTGAACCAGATAGCCCGAGGCCTTTGATTGTGATGTGACAGGATGTGTCAGTTTTATTCGAATGTAAAGGCAGTTTTAATATCAGAAGCTACGAAAACCAAATATGTCAGGCATATCCAAGCATTTAGATATTTTCACTTTCTGGCAAGTTGATCTGCAAAATAACTTTCCCTGACCAGACCACAACATATTGAAATTAAGCCTATTTTCGTGACGTAGTGGAAGTCGCTTTTGAACAGTTCCAGCATATCAGCAGTATCGTTGAATTTACCTGTATTCAAGAATAACACAAGTATTGTTCATTTGGCGCATCACATAGTTTCGAAACGTTTTATCAGCTCTTTTGCAACTTTTTCACCGGAGAGCAACATACCACCAAAAATAGGCCCCATGCGGGGGCATCCATATGTTGCATTAGCGGCCATACCGGCTACATAAAGGCCGGGAAATACCTCGCGTGTATTTTCAAGAGTAAGGGTTTCTGCTTTATCCGACCACATTGACTTTTCCCCTTCGATCTTTCCACTTGAGGTGGAAAGAGTTCCCGGAACCTTTTTTTCAACAACCTTGACAACCTCGACTTCGTGACCTGTCGTGTCGATGACAAAAGCTGATCGCATCGCTAATGGATCAACATGAAGACCTGCCATTTCAACTGGAGACCAATTCAAGACCAATCCGATAACCCTTTCGGTGCGCATTATTACATCCTCAACACTCATACAATTGAAAACAGTTAAACCGGCTTGCGTGGCTTTAGCGATGATGCAAGCAATTGTTTCCACTGAATCAGAGGTATAATAGTTATCTTGGTACTTTTTTGCGCGTACTCCGAATTCTTCCAAAATGGGTAATGCCGGCTCCTGTACAACAATTTCGTTAAACATCATTCCGCCGCCCCACATTCCCCCGCCAAGGCTTAGTTTGCGTTCGTAAAGAACAACTTTCTTTCCCGCCTTAGCCAGATAATATCCAGCAACTAATCCTGATGGTCCACCCCCCACAATGGCCACATCTGTTTCTAAGATGTCCTTGAGTTTGTTATAAAAACGATCAATAATGGCTTTTGTTATAGTAACTTCATCTAGCTCCATATTTTACCTCCCTTGTTGATTCTTTGAATAAAAAAAGCCGTTCCCCATAGGGAACAGCTTATCTTAACCGAATTTTTGGTTGTTCCCTACGCTGGCATTATCCAGATCAGGTTCAAAGGGTTTAATCTCAGACCTTAATGGCCACCCCTACACTATATCGAGATTTTATCTGATAATAATGGATGGAAAAATAGTCGTCAAGAATAATTATCCTATTTTTGGACTACGACTAGCTTTAACGCATCAACCATATCTGAAATAATCAATAGTTACACCGCAACATTTTGTATAAGCCGTATCGCAGCCAAAATCCGCGATTACTGCTATATACGTTCGCTTTAAAAATATGTGATATGACCAAGAAGCTGAAAAGAGACAAGCGGTGATACGTAATGGAGATATGAGTAGCGTAAGATTTAGTGGGAACTAATATCTTGAGATGTAAGATCGAATTTCAGTTTTTACATATAATTTAATCTGTCTGTCCCCGTGGCCGGTCTTTCGCTATGCTCCATATCGGCCGATGACTTTTGCGTTATAGACTTCTCCTATAAATCATAATCGAAGTCGATACGGAGAAAGGAGAGCCGTTGAGGTTCTCAATAGTCCTATCTATAATAAATTTTTGTATGATCTATTGTCTATTTTTCTTTTACTATACGATTCACAGTTGGAGATATAATGGAAAGTTGTGTTTAAGAGATTAGGTGGTGTATCGTTCCGGGGACTTACCAGGAAGCCGGGAATGTAAAGATTCAAGAAGAAAGGATACACGCACCATGACTAAACATAACGTAATTGAATTCAAGAAGCCGGAGACATTCGTTGATGATCCTATTACCGATGTTTTACGTACAGGAGCCAGGAATTTGTTAGCCGAATTTTCAACAGTTAGGATGAGGACAGCCAAAGTAAGAAGCAGCTTCTCTTCTAAGACTGTCTTAACCATGGCCTTCAAGCTTTGTGAGTGTGTTCAGAAAAGATGGCAGCGCCTCTATGGCTATAGAAAACTGGGCGAAGTCATTAGAGGTGTAAAATTCATCAATGGTATCGAGGAAACGAGGAATGCCGCCTGATCTCCTCAAAACACAACATTTGACATTAAATCGAGCAATCCGATTGGTTTCTTATAGGATGAATACCCTCAAAAGTTGTTTAATTCGGCCGGCTGATCTAGCGATCCGTAGTTTTTTATTGTCAATCGTGCCATTTTAGGCTTAAATAATATAATATCCTGTCTTTTTGGCGAATCTCTACCTTAAGCCCTGGTAGATTGGTATAGGCTTGAAAGGCAGAGGAGGCGGGTTACGGTTCCCTTGGAGAGAGAGATGAAGTATGCAGCTACCATGGTGGCAATCTGGGCAATAATGATTTTGATTGGAACAGGTTGTTCACAAGAAGAAGAGCCCCCTTTGTCTTCAGAGAATGCGGCGGTAAGGAAGGCCATCCAAATGCCTGTCCAGGAAGGGGCCGGGGATGTGATAGTTTCTCAGAAGCCTGATCTCGGGCCCGCGGCGGAGAAGGAATCAGTGGAGATGGTGGCCGAGATTGAGGAAAAGAAGCCAGAAAAGGGACCTGAAAACGTACAAGAGATAGAAGACGGATATTATATTACGCAAAAGGGTGAAAGCCTTTCAAGTATAGCGGGGAGAGAAGACATATACGGGGACCCATTAAAATGGACGGTACTCTATCGTTTTAACATGGAGGAGCTTGAAGACATAGCAAAGGATGAGAATTTTCCCGACGTAGAGATCCCGGAGCGGACCAGTCTAAAAGTAGTGCAGAAGGCCGAGATGGATGATAACTTGAGGACCAGGCCTGAAAATTACTGGGTCATTAATGTGATGTCATCTCCGGAAAAAGAAATGGTTAGCCCCCGTGCGATTACACTTATCAGAAATGGTTATCCGGCTTATATGAGCAGTGTCGAGGTCGAAGGAAAGACATGGATAAGGCTTCGGGTAGGTTTTTTTGAACAGAGAGAGGATGCAGAAGCAGAGGGGAAAAAGATAATGGATATCCTTAATTCCTCAGATATCTGGACTACCAAGGTAGGGGATATTGAACGGAGCGAGTTTGGCGGGTATTGATTATGAAGGATAAAAAGATCATCGTGGGTGTAACCGGAGGTATTGCCGCTTACAAAGCGGCTGAACTTGTACGGATCCTTGTGAAGGCGGGAGCCGTAACCCGTGTAGCCATGACAGCTAATGCCGCAGAGTTTGTAAGCCCTTTGACCTTTGAGGCCCTTTCCGGGAACAGGGTGATAATGGAGATGTTTGATCCTGGAACCCAACCTATGGCTCATATAACCTGGGGCCAGGAATCGGATCTTATCATAGTGGCCCCTGCGACGGCCAACTTTATCGCAAAGATCTCCCATGGTATAGCGGATGATTTTCTTTCCA
>CAYUYB010000109.1:0-8275 GCA_964449025.1 uncultured Desulfobacteraceae bacterium | reverse complement strand
GGAGCACATGGGACGAGGTTGCTCCATACAACTACGACGGGTATGGCGGTTATGGTTATGGAACTATAGATGGAGACATGTTAGGTACATATCTGACCGGTACACATAAGGGTACAATCAGCGGCCCATTCTATGGCCTTTATACCGAATATGGGATTGAGCCGGGATATGGCGGATACGGCGGCTGGGTCGGTGTGAGTGTGGGGACCTATTATCAACATGAAGAAGACATACCCCTTGATTTTGGAGGATATTGGGGAGCGGATTCTCTATATCTCTATTATGATGGAATTGGGCTATATTCTCCGGGATATGATGATGGCAGGTTCGGATTAACTCAGAATCTTGATGGTGACTATGACCTTATAGCCATAGGTGAATATGAAGACTATGGTTATATGGGAGGATATGGTGGCCCTTATGTCTGGTATTCTCCGATACAAGGTGACGAGGTCAGTACACCTGGTGGATATGGCGGATTTGATGGTTTTTCAGGTGGTTCATGGAATAGCTCTTCCTCACCATCAGAGATGAAAGGCTATGCTGCCGCTATAGCAGGCTCTGATAATGGAGACAGTACCGTGGACGCCATGCTGCTGTATGGCCCGGTATCAGGTGATATCTTTGAGATGGATGAATATGGATACGGCGGTATGTGGATGACCCAGGGCATTCTGAGCCCTGTGGTTATGGAAGAAGGTATTGTGGTATCTGGAGATCCGGTGGAATATGGAACGGTCAATTTTCTTGGTTACGGCGGATTTGGTGTTCCCGGCACCTCCGGAGCGATAAATGTAACTGCTTCCGAGGGTAATTCCGTCAACCTAGCCGGCTATGATTGGGGTGCCTGGTCATCCATGCTGGGGGGAGGTTATGGAGGAAGTCCTATTGATGACTGGTACCTGCCTCTTAATAATACTGGGATTACGACACACCGCTGGGCAAATGTTATCGGTGATAAATTTTCAGGCGGTGAGATGTCAGCCGATGTAGCAGGGGCATGGGTGAATATCACAGATGCCACAACCGGTGTCATGGGAGGCGGTCTAAGCGGAACATTTGATCCTACTGCTTTGACATGGCAGGCCGTGGCTGTGGGGACTTATATAGACACACAGACGTTCCTGGCTAAGGCGGCTGTGGGGAATACAGCAGGTAATGCGGACCTTGAGGCCCTCAATATCCCCTACATCGAGGTAGGCAGGACGAATCTCGCATATATTTCCGGTGGTACAAACTTAACCGATCTTGATATGAAAGATGTAATTTTCTTTGCATATTCCGACGCCTCAATGCCGAGAATCTGGGCTACAGGAGATGTGAGCGGGGCAACTAACGGCTCCAGCCCCGCAGGGGAGTCTGTTATCTTGACGGGAGACGGCTTTACAAATAGTGTAAACTTTACAGTAAACAGTTACGATGATACTTTAAATTTTGTGTGGGACGCAAGTGTTGATGGAGCAGGGACTGTAGACGGTAATCCCATCCAGATTATAGGCGGAGCAGCGGGTACTGTGGACCTTGTGGGAACACCGGGTGATTTAGATCCTTTAACTACCACAATACCGCCGAATTTTACAGGTACTGGCGCGGGTATTGCCATACCTGATGTTCCCGAATAACTGATAACAGATAACCAAGGCGCGGGGCGGATGATATTTCCACCCTGCGCCTTTTTTTCAGTTTCTAATTTCCATACCGATTCCGACCGACATTATTTGTAGATTTTAGGAACAACTCATTCCTCGACTTATTAACTCCCCCTCACAACCCCCCTTTATTTTAAGCGCTTCCTCCCCTTTTAGGGGAGGAGTAAGGTGGGGTCTCGTTCTTATGTCCTTAGATCCATGTGCGACTAAAACATCGTTTACGTCATCAGACCCATGAAATATTACGGTCCGCTCGGGGATCGGACCCTACAACCTCATTATAGAATATCCTGTGGTAGGGCCTGTTCCCCGAACGGGCCATTAATTCTTGCCCTATAAGGAGGAGGGAAAATATTGAAAATATCTAAGATGTGTGATATATTTAGTAATAAAAAGTCAAAATTGAGGCGGCAATAGAGAAAAAGGGGAGGCGCTAAAATGGATACAAGATTCATAATAGATGAGGCTGGAAAAAAGACCGCGGTGATTTTACCTGTAAAAGATTATGAGGGGCTTTTGGAAGATATTCACGATTTGGCAGTCATCGCGGAGCGCAAAGATGAACCCACAATAAGTTTGGAAGAACTTAAAAAAAGATTGAGGAATGATGGCCTTATTTAAAATTGATTTAAAAGGCTCGACAGAACATGATCTTAAAAAAATTGACAGACAATTTATTTCAAAAATTCTTAAAGCAATTGAAACTCTCTCAGTAAACCCCTTTCCCATGCATTGCAAAAAACTGAAAGACTCTGAATTAAGTTATAGATTAAGGGTCGGAGATTACCGGATAATTTATCAAGTTGATCAGGTGAATAAGGCCATTGTTATTTATCATGTGCGGCATAGAAAGGATGCTTATAAAATGTAAATGAGGCACGGGCGCGGGTATTGCCATACCTGATGTTGCCGAATAACTGATAACAGATAACCAAGGCGCAGGGCGGATGATATTTCCACCCTGCGCCTTTTTTTCAGTTTCTAATTTCCATACCGATTCCGACCGACATTATTTGTAGATTTTAGGAACAACTCATTCCTCGACTTATTAACTCCCCCTCACAACCCCCCTTTATTTTAAGCGCTTTCTCCCCTTTTAGGGGAGGATTGAGGTGGGATTTGCTGACTGCCGGCATCCGAGTAGTTACAATTTATCTATTGAAATTCCGCGTTATTCAGCTATGATCTAAGGCATGGCAAAAAAAGGACGCTCGAAGCCCGGGCCTGAAGAGAAGCCCACTTACCTCTTTCTAGATAGAAATTCCCATTTATTTCTGATTGGCATCCTATTGCTTGCCTTAATTCTCAGGGTCTTGGCCCTCCTGAGCCTTAAAGGGAGCATCTACTTTGATTTTCTTCTATGGGATGAGAGATTATATCACGCGTGGGCATCAAACCTGGCAAGAGGGACATTCGCGTCTTCATCCGTCTATGAAATGGCCCCCCTGCCCGCCTATTTTATGGCACTTATCTACAAGCTTTTTTCTCCTGATGTAATTTATATCAGGATCGTGAATATCATCTTTGGAGTGCTAACGTGCTGGCTCGTCTTTCTTATCGCCAGGGAGCTTTCAAACCGGAAAATCGGCCTTATCGCATGCCTTGTGGCCGCTATTTACGAGCCATTTATATTTTACAGCATCGTGCCCCTTAAGACATCCTTGTCTGTCATGTTGTTTGCTTTAGTGTGCTATCTTCTGGTAGCCGTTATGCGCAAATTTTCAGTGATAAGGACGCTGTTCCTTGGGATAGCAATCGCTCTCGCAAACAATGTCCGTCCCAACTGCCTGGTCCTTATCCCTATTATATTCTTGTTACTTGCCTGGAATGAGTATAAGGAAAAATTCTCTCTAAAGCTGCTGGCAGCAACCTTGGTGATTTATGTCGCTGGACTTTTAATAGTACAATCCCCTTTTATGATCAGGAACTACATGGTCGCTGGGGAATCCTCCGCAACTCCTTCACAGTCGGGATTTAATCTTTTTATATGTAACAACATTAAAGAAGGATACCCTGTTTCTTTCGCGTCAACGGCGCCGGCTGAAATGGGAATTCACTTTACCATAGAGGCGAGCAGGAGGGTTGGAAAGAAACTATCTCCGGGAGAGGCTTCACGTTACTGGACCAATGAGGTTTTAAGGACGGCGCTGGAAGATCCGGGTGCCTTTACTTGGAGGCAGGTTAGAAAATTGCTGAATTTTGTTAATTGGTTTGAAAAGGGGGATCATTATCATATTGGTTTTTTAAGTGACTATATTAGGTTCTTTAAATTTCCTTTTTTAGGCCTATGGCTTTTGCTCCCATTCGGAATGACGGGAATGATATTAAATATGTTCAGGAGCAGGAAGGCGTCTGCCCTGAGCGCAATTTTTATTATATACGCCTTGACCCTTGTAGCCTTTTTTACAAATGCCCGTGTTAGGCTACCATTATTGGTTGTTTTGATACCATTTGCGGTTTTAGGTCTCGATATTTTTCTCTCTTATATCAAAAGCGATCAATTAAAAAATGTATTAATCTATTCAGTTGTTGTGCTTACCTTTTTTATTATTGAATTTCTCCCTGTCCGGGATACCAATGATATGACGGCGTATCTGAATACGCATGCCATTGTTCTTAATTCAAAGGGGCTGGAAGATGAGGCCATTGAATACTGGGAGAGGTCCTCAAGTCTGGAAAAACACTATTCCGACTTTGCAAATATATCTCTGGCAGGAAAATATTATACGAGAGGTGATATGCAGAACGCTGTATATTATATTAATAAGATTACTGATGATTCATTTGCCGCTGCCAATAAATATGACATGATCGGTGACATGATGGTTACCCAGGGACAGCTTGAAAATGCGATTAGCGCATATGAGAAGGCGCTCCAGTTCAACTCAGGGCTTAGAGCCACCCGAACAAAACTGATCAAGGTGCTGTGGAGAGTTGATAAACAGAAGGCCCTGGAAGAGAATGATAGGCTCGAATACATCAATTCCTTTTATAATCTCTATGGCCAAACAAGGAGATAGAAATAACTTAATCGTCCTTTATTTTTAATCCAAATCAAAGAAAATAACGGCATTTTGACTAATAAGTGGAAATATTGGAGATTGTCTTAGCTATTATTTGAATGAGTGAGTGTGTCTATATTATGCGTTGAAAACCTAGATATAACAGAAATTAGGTGGAGATAAAGTTTTTATGAAAATTAAACTTGTAGATCCTAAAGGAACTCGGTTAGGCCTTAACGCCGATCTCGCATATCTGGCGGGGTCATTGATCAGGGAAGGGCATGATGTAGATGTATTAGATCTAAATAATTGTTTAAGAGAGGTGGAGGAAAGATTAAGTGGAATAAAAAATGCTGATCTGATAGGCATAAGTATCAAAACTTCGACGGTTAATGAAGGGCGTAAATTAGCTGAAAAGGCAAGAAGAATCAACCCTGAAGCACTAATTATTTGTGGAGGGGTACATATAACAATTGACGGCGTTGCCTTTCTAAAAGAAAACAGAATCTTTGACGTAGCCGTGCTTGGAGATGGCGAAGATACAATCACCGAAATCGCGAGAGGAAATAAGCTAGAAACAATTGATGGCATTATATTTAGAAGCGGAGATGAAATTGTCGTAAACAAAAAAAGGAAAATGAGTGATCTGGATCAACTGCCTCTCCCGGACTATCAATGTTTCGATTCCATTTCTGTTTATAAGACCCCATTCCCATACAACTATTATCCTATAATAACAAGTAGAGGTTGTCCTTCAAAATGCGTGTACTGCTCTGTTCCGTTTATTTATGGCTGGAGGTGGCGATCGAGATCACCTCAAAGCGTGATTACAGAGCTTAGAAATATGCAGCGTATTTTCAATTTAAAAGAATTCGCGGTATTGGACGATAATTTCACGGTTGATCTTGGAAGAGCCAAGGAATTCTGCAGGCTTCTAATAAGAGACAAGACAGGACTAAAATGGCAATGCCCTGGGGGCCTCAAGGCACTGTTTACGGATGAAGAACTGGCTTGGCTGATGAAAAGATCGGGAGCACACAATGTAAATTTTGGTATAGAAAGCGCTGTGCCGGAGGTATTTGAAGGAATTGGAAAGGGAGGGACCCTAAAGGATATTGCTAAAACAATAGAGCTATTTAAAAGAAATGGTATCAAAGTGGGAGGAACCTTCCTGATAGGCTTGCCGGATAGTACCAAGTCATTGGATGAAAAATCTGTCTCTCTTTCGATGAGGATGAATTTGGACAATATAATGTGGGGTATCGTAGTTCCCTATCCGGGGACAAAATTGTTTGATATAATAAAGACGGATAGCCGATATAGATTTATGGAAGATTGGAGAAATGGACTGCATTGCGGCAATGATGTTATTTCCGTTTTTGAATCTGATGATTATCCAGCACAGGAAAGGATGGGTATGTATTATTACGCGAATATAAGAACAAGATTTTACGGTAATGTCTTAAACATGAACGATTCAAACATAGAAAAAGCAAAGGACCTACTACGCTTTGTGTTGAAATATGATGCTCTGAGGTTTTTCTGGCATATCTTCTGGATATTGAAGGCGGTGATAGATGGGTTGAAAAACAGGACCGTAAGAATAGGGATTTAATTTGATATTTTGTACAAATCCAGACTTGATCAGACATGCAGTGTAAGATTAAATTATTCTGATATATCCTAAAATCCGAATATCGAAATTCGAAACAAATGCAAAATCTAAAATTCAAATTTTCAAAACAGGTGCGACTAGTTCTATGATTCTAAAAGAGTAGTTGTTTCTGTCATTTGAATTTTTGTCATTCGATATTGTCCTTCGGCTTCGCGCAGGATGGTGAATGAGTCGAAACATTTCGTGTTTCATGGTTAGGATTTCGAATTTCAATCTGATTTTACGGCGTATGATAGATCAGATGTTAATTAATACAGATATTTCGATTGACGATGTCGTGTTGTTTAATCCAGACGTTGGTCCCTGAAGATTTTGTTAATAGATTCGTATTGAGTCCAATAGTCTCCGATGGCATGTGTTATTGTTCTTATTGGAAGGGACATCTTCATTCTCCTGATTCTATCATAGATGACCCCGTTAGGACCTTTTGGAAAAATTCTAGATGAAGCCATATTACTTCTTTCCAGGTATTGGAATATGTCTACCTCATCAAATCCGCACTCTTCAACAAGTGTTATTGTGTCTTCGAAATCATCATCGGTTTCTGTCGGAAACCCTACAATCACCTGAGTTCTGAGCCTTAAGTGCTGAAATACACTCTTCATCTCCTTTATTACGCCCCTGAATACTTTAATGTCTGTTTTTCTATTCATTAATTCCAGTATCCTCTCATTACCGGATTGTACTGGAGTCAATATGCTTTTGATCCTCTTAGTCTTTATTAATTTAATGAGTTCAGACTTGTATTTACATATCCACATTGGATGAAAATCCTGAATAAAGTCGATTGTAATTCTTTCATCCTCGTCTAAAATCGCTTTAACGAGTTCGGGGAGGATTGTTCCTATGTCCTTACCATAACTACCAGTATCACTGGATATGATGTTAAATCTGTAGTGATTTTTGGATAGTCCGATTTTAACCTCTTCGAGTATCCGAGGGATAGGCTTACTCCTTAATTTTCCGATTGCCTTTTTGATATTGCAATAGCTGCAGTTCCCCATGCATCCAGATGAAATTCGAAGCATAAAATTGTCTTTCGCATCTACGACGAACACTGGGGGATTTAAAACAAGGGGGGCAGAGAAAATGGTGGGAATAAGCCTATTGATACGTCTTCTGAATTTTCCAAGAAAGAAAACAATAATGTTAAAGAATATGCATGGGTACAGCAGATCAAATCTCTTTATCCTGTTTTTAAACCTTTGTTTTAGGCTTTTATGTTCTATTTGATAGGCCTCTCTATATTCTTGGTTTGCGTCAGGGATATGCTTGAACTTGATGCTGAAATCAGGAAAAAACGAGTCTATAGAATCTATATCTTTGGTATTGATTATTCTTCCGTTAAACACGCTGGCTACTTTTTGGGTGTTCATCAACGGAAGGCAACCATGAACTATCGATTCTCCGTGCATCCCCCTTAAATCCAAAATCCTTCTTATTGATTCATCCTCATGGTACTTGCTGACTCCGCATGTGGATATGAGAAGGTAGTCAGCTTTTTCAGGAGACGTTACCATCCTCATCCCATTTGTGATAAGATAGTGTTTTATTCTCTCACAATCCAATTTTCTTCTGGTACAACCAACGCAAGTAATAAAAAAGTTCTTCATATGATCACCATGGAAGTTATTGCCTCCGATTTAAATAGAATAAAAATGATACGATTGTGACAGATTATGCATCCTAATGAATATCAAGGTCTCACGGAAATTTTTATTGATCATATTCTATAAAAGTTACAGGCAACGCATGTACCTATGATTAAGCCTCTCAATAAAATAGCCCAATGTATTTAAAATCTGGGATAAAATGAGTAGCATTTGAATGTGAAATAGTCTTTTACCTTGTATGTCCATATGAGGAAACCTTAGCATATTTATGTAAAAGGAAACTGGCTCGATTTTTTTAGGTTCAGTGTTGAGACGCTTCCGAGAATGATGAAACCT
>CAYUYB010000108.1:0-8304 GCA_964449025.1 uncultured Desulfobacteraceae bacterium | reverse complement strand
CAATAAGATCTTCCGGCTGAGGGACCAGGCCTGACACGAAATAGGGCTCTGAACATGCCCCATAGGATATATAGCCAGTTTTTTCAAAAACTACGGCGCTCATCTTTTGCTTCTTCAGCCGCTTAGCAGCACTTGCAGCAGATAACCCTGCGGCAACTCCGCCTATGACCACCAACTTTTCCACAATAACACCCCCTTAATACCTGATTAATATAATGCCCGATCCTGCTTTATTAACCTTTCTTACCAGAATAATTCTTTTCACCGGCATATACCGGTACTGCAAGCCAGTTATCCGGAGGCACAAATGGACATACAAAGTTTACGCTATAGGCACACCATGGATTATACGCCTTATTCAGATCAAGAATCCATTTCCCTTCAGGCGTGCGATCTTCATAATAATCAAGGTCAAGATACCGTCCGCCTCCATACGTCTCTTTGCCACTGGTAGCATCTTTAAACGGGATAAAGAATCGCTCTTCATCAGGATCGCTCTTATATGCCTGAAGCCTGCATTCCACGTCATCTATCTTAAAGCGAAATTCCCCCCACCTCATCATATCTCGCACGTTTCCACCGGTATCTTCAATCTTTATAATTTGTTTGTCGCCATGCTCATAGAGTTCAAGCTCGAATCGGCTGGCCGGATCCGGGGGATAATAATCAAGTCCTTTGAAAACCTTCTTCTCGTAGACAGGGATCGGCGATTGAGGGTGTTCCTTAAAAAACATGTCCTTCTGTTCACGTTCCTGTCTGTAACCTTCCATCCATTCAGAGATATCCATAATTATTCTACCCCTATATTTTCCTATTTTGCTTCACGAAGCAACTCGATTTCTTGTATCGTTTTTTCCGCAATGATCTTCTCACTGCTAAAATGTTTTATCATTCGATTTAGACACTTCTGCCGTTCGTCGGCATCACCCAGATATTTCTCGCAGGCCTCCATAAAATATTTTGTCTCTTCTACATTCCCCTTAACTCTATCACCTATTTTTTCGCTGTCATGTCGCACCGCTCCCTGCGCACAAGCATCGTGGCATTTACCACAATGAATACATCCATCCATGTGGATTAGCGCCACTTCATTTTCCATCATTATCGTGTCTACGGGGCATTCTTCAACACATACCCCGCAGCCTATACACGTATCACCGTCTACCCACGGCATCCTATCCCTCCTCTGCAACAATTTTACTTCTTATACCAAACTGTATAACCGCATATCGCATAGCAACTTTATATTTCCGTAGTGCCAGTAGTAGATCGTACGGGTGTTAATCCAAATACTATTGATGGATTCAGTTCATAGATGGGCGATCCTTCCCTGTTGACCTCCGGGACTGACCGCAGCCTAGGGCTCATAACACCTGCGGCCTTAAGCCCGGCAATGAGGCTATCTACCCTGTCGGATAGGCCAAGCTGGAGGCATATCATCTTTATTTTATCAGCCGTTATTCTACGATTAACCGCCCCTTGGTAAACTCGCTTTACCAACCCGGGAATCCGCGTATAGTCTGGATCCCCCAGTTCTTTAAAGAGCTTGAGAATACCCTTCTCAGGCTGCCATCTCCCTGTATCAAGGCTGTCTTCTAACACATAGCGTATTATATTGGGCATCTCATATAACTCTCCGTATTTCACCAATAACAGTCGATCCTCCCAGCTTGAGCTTTTTGATGTACTGACCGGCAAAAGCATTCTCCATTCAAAGGCCAACAAAACAACCTCCTCCGGATCATCCCTGATGATTTCCTTTATCTCTTCATAAGAAACTACTTGCTTTCCAACAGCATAGGAAAGCACTTTAGATAAATCACAGGTGATCTTGGCACGACCCATAATCGCGCTCACCGCATTCTCTAAACGGCGCAAATAACTTCGGTATGCTTGTCCGTCTTCCATCTAACAACCTTTATATGGTTAAGATCTTGCCGGCACCTCCACTGACATATCTGTCGGGGTATAGCGCCCTTATCTCTGATTTGTATTGGGTGCAGTGACAGGGGCAAATCATGCCGAGATCCTTGACAGCATCAAACTGCCGGAAGTCATGAAGCCCTCCCACAAGAGCATAGAGTGGGCCGAACTGGGATGCCTTTTTTAGAATATTCTCCACACCCGGGTGTGAACACCCAGCAATCACGGCCAGGCCTTTTTCTGTCCTGACAGCTAAAGATTGCTCAATACCCTCGAGTTCACCTGTAGAGAAAACACCATCGCTGATTTCCAGGGCCTCTTTAACTACGGTCACCTCTTTTGCCCCCTTTGGCTCCGGGCATGAACCGGGGATATAGACCCTCACCCCTTTATTTTTATTAAAAAAACTGGAAAAACCTCCTGTATGATCCCAATGCGCATGGGATATAACAACTGTAGCGATTGAGAGAGGATCTATTCCGAGCTTTTCCATATTTGATAAAAGTATCGAGCCGTTTGCGCCCGTGTCAAAAAGGATATTGGCTGCACCTTCCCTTTCTATAAGGCATGAGAAACCCCAATCTGCTAGCAGCCCCGCTGCATGGGCCTCATTATCATACACGAGTGTTATCTTCATATTATCTTGTCCCTCTTTTGTTTTAATGCGAGAACTGGATATCCGGGTTCATAAACACCCCAACCTTTGCGCTCAGACTCCCATTGCATAGCAGGCTAAGCCTATCAATAGCCCTACGAGAAAATTTATAATCTTGACGAAGATAAAACCTCTCTTTGACTCCGCAAGCAGCGGAAGCATTCCATGGCCATCCTGCACGATGGAGCTCGCCAAAAGAACACCGAAGGGAATCGTCCCTTCCGCAAACATGGTTACCAATATCATATGGGGACCCGACTCCGGAATGAGCCCGATAAGGCAAGCAATCATCATAACTGTCAAGTAGTTTGCCTCTATCCAGGAACCGATGTTCAAATAATCAAGCAAGACATGCATAAGCAGCATGGCGCCGAATGTCCATAAAAATACCCTGGGCACATGTACCTTCACTATATGTTCCCAGAGGTGCTCTTCCAGAAAATGTTCAGGAACGGTTGACACAATAAACAGGGCCAGCAATGAACCTATAAGGAATGTCATTTTTATCCAGTTCCATGCGTGAGGACCTAACTGATCGGCTAATAATCCCAGAATAAAAAGTGCCAGAACAATCATCAATAATCCGCGTTGAAGCGTCAGATTCTTCAACTGGGTCAATACCTTACCCTTGGGAAAACATACGCATTCATCCTCTTCACCATGAAATTGAAGTTCTCCGCCCAAATTCTTTACCACTATCGAGCCCGGTTTAAATATCATATCCGTTACAGAGCCCGCGGCAATCGCTACCAAGAATTGTATGAGGAATATAAGCAATGACTTTCCCGGAAACAGGGACAGCATTACATAGGCCTCGTCACCGCTGGTCGCAATCATCACCGTAACCAGCGCGCCGACACTGACGATATTGTGTGCATAAAGGGCGACAACCGTGAACGCTCCAAGACATCCTGGTATAACACCTAGTAAGGCGGATAAAAAGTACTGACTCCACCTTGATTTTTGCAGTGAATTCTGCCAACTTCCTTTGGTTTGTACATTAATATACTCAATGGCAAGCATCATCACAAAAACAAAGCTGGTGATCATCAAGCCCTGTTTCAGGGATTCAATAACCATTTTTATCTCCTACGTATATGCATGGGTATCATTGTCTATCCTTTATAGATGCATCAAACCCAGCTAGCGCTTTCTTTTATACATCTTTTTCCAGGGCGATTCTTTTAAACCGCTTCTATAATAATTTAAAATAGCTTTAATTAAGGTATCTTTTGCCAAATCAGCACAATGTTGAAATTGTTCCGGCAAACCTCCCAGTTCATTGATTATGTCTTCAGAGGAGATCTTGGTCGCCTCCGCCAGGCTAACATACTTAACTTTTTGTGTGAGTATACTGGCTGCGGATACGGACCCGATACAAATATCACTCAAGAAGGTCGCCTCTTGGATTATATCACCTTCTATTTTCAGACAGATTGCCATTGAATCACCGTAAGGGCATCTGTTCCAACCTGAGTAACCATCGCACAGGGCACTGTCTGTTATATTAAAATTCTTTGGCTCCAGCCAATTTTGGATAACTTTTTCCGAATATCCATCTTCTTTTAAACTGGAAATAATTCCCTGATGTCTGTCGGCTTTCGTTGACATCTTTAATTTCTATACCCTTCCCTCTTACCAGCCTTCTAACCTTGTCACAGAACTTCGTTCCTGGTTTCCGGTTAGCTCCCGGACATGCTGTAAGATTGCGTCCCCTAGTTACTACCGGACACCACACCCTCCAAACATGGACGTCAATGACCTTGAACCTCATCCTTACGCAATAATTGAACCTGATCAATAAGCAGGGACTTAAATCTATCCAGGCTGACCGGATATCCTTGCATAGGGATACCCATCCAGTCGGAATATTCAAGGAACTCTTCCGGCTTTTCTGCTATATACTTGTCAACGTAACCTATGCCGTCCAATATTATCGCCCCCCCGGTATGCTTGGGAAAGTTCTCGTTGGCCAATCCCTGGTCCCATCCCTTGAAGACCTGGTGACGGAACTGGATCCATCCAGGGGTCATCCACCATACCTTTTCCACTCCTGCCACCTCCTGAGCGATCCTTTCCCGTTCCGCCTCACTCGCCAGCATATCCATGCAATGCGTGGCATGTATCCTTACCACACCCGCTCCCTGCTCCTCGATGATTTTACTCATAGTCCTCGTGGGATTATCAACATTAACATAACAAAATTTCCCACCATAGACCACAAGCACCTTGTCCACCTTTTCTTTGGCCTTTTGTATCCGGTCGATAAGCTGACGTTCCAGTTCGCGAGGATCCTCATGAAGACCCGGTGTCGTGTAAAACAGGTGGTTGGTGTCCAGGAAACCCTCTTCTTTCAGATGGTTCAATTCGAGGCTCAGGGTCCCGCAGGAAACAACCCCTATATCGGAAAAAGTCATGTTATCCATGGAAAAACCTCCTTTAGAAATGTTGGAAGATACCGTTTAAAAAACTGAAGTATAATACTGCTCAACACCCTTGAAGCGCCCTGAGCTTTAGGATGCAGCAAACATGATCACCAACTGAAAGATTGAGGGTCCTGAGATATTCCACGGTGATTTCGGCTTCTATGCTTTCATTGCCCACTTTCACCTCTATTATTGCCATACCCTCAGACTCCCTGACCTTTTTTATCCTTCCCTGAAACCTGTTTACCGGTGGACCCGGGGGGTTCAGATTGGATATAAATACCTCTCTGGGGCTTATTGCAACCCGCTCAAAGGGCCTACCCTCATCCGGAACAAAGAATCTATGACCCGCCCACTCCACCTCGATTAAGCCCTTACCGGTCTCCCTCTGATTACTGACAAAAAGGATATTGGTCTTTTCCAGAAAAGATCCCTCACCTAGATCGGAACCCAGCCAAAGGTCATCAGGCTTTACAACCTGGATCAGCCTTCCGTCATTGAGCACACCTACTCGATCGGCCAGTTCCGCGGCCTCCCTCATATTATGTGTTACAAACAGGGCGTTAAAACCCAGCATTTTTTGAAGACGTTTAAATTCCAGGCGCAGATATCTTGCGATTCTAAAATCAAGGCTACTGAATGGTTCATCCAGGAGAAGGATTTCGGGAGAGCTCGCCAGGGCCCTGGCCAATGCGACCCTCTGCTTTTCTCCCCCGCTTAACTCATGGGGAAAACGCCTGTCTAAGGGAGTAATCCCCATCAGTTGAAGTAGTTCCGCGGCCCGCTCCTTCTTTTTTCTCTTCCCGGCCAGCTCCCGTCCCATGGCCATAATTAGATTCCCTTCCACGGTGAGATGAGGGAAAAGTAGCAGGTCCTGGAAAAGGTATCCCATACGTCGTTTATAGGGAGGAACCCCTTCCAGGGGAGTGGCGTCGAAAAATATCCGGCCCGAGTAAGGGGCAAGGCCGGCCAGCACCTGCAACAGAGTGGTCTTACCCGCACCCGAAGGCCCTACCAGTGCGAATATCTCTCCATCATTTATATCAAAGGATATATCTTTGAGGATCAGGTTGCGCACGTTGACCAGGGAGATGACCGCCATTACTCTATCCCTTTTATCGGCAGTTCAGGCCTCCGATTATTGCCGATCTGTTTGAGTATAAGGAGGATAACGAACCCCATCGCAATCAATAAGAGGGCGCAGGAAAGGGCGATACCCAGTTCACCGCTTGAAATGTTAAGAAAAACCGCTATAGGAAGGGTCTCTGTCTTCATTCTGGTGGCGCCTGCCACCATAAGTGTGGCTCCGAATTCTCCGATGGCCCTGGCCCACGCCAGCACCACTCCGGACAGTATGCCTTGCCTTGCCATGGGAAGGGTCACCTTGAAAAATGTCCGTAGTGGTCCGAGTCCCAGTGTCTGCGCCGCCCATTCATAACGCGGACTGACCTCCTCAAACGCCGCCTTGCTGCTTCTAGCCACGATAGGACTGGCAATAAACGCCTGGGCGACGACAGCCCCCCAGGGAGAGAATATAAAATTTATACCTACGCGGGCCAGATATTTACCCAGATAGGTTTCACCGAAAAGCAAAAGCAATCCCACTCCGGCCACAAGGGGAGTCATAACAAGAGGTATATCAATAAGGGTATCCAGTATGGCCTTGCCCCAAAAGTCTCTCCGAGCCAGAAGATATCCCGAAGGAATGCCCAGGATTAAGGCTGTTACTATGGCGGCAAATGAGGTCAAGAGGCTCAGGCGAAGTGCGAAGAGGACCTCCCGAGAACGTATGGCATCTCCCAGTTCTTTGAGGGAAATTCGGAAGATAATGGCAAACAGTACCCCCGCCACCAGAAGTGCCAAAAGGAAAAGCGCTATGAAACAGAGCCGATACAAACCTTTCATATCAAACCGACCTTATTATTTTTTCTCGCCGTCAACAGGCAAGAAGCCGAAATGCCGAAAGACGTCTATTGCCTTCTCACTACGCATGAAATCACGAAATCTTATTACCTCGGGCCTCCCAGCGGCCTTCTTCAGTAGGGCTACAGCGATAATTTCGGCTTCAAAATATTCTTCCGGTATGGGGATAATCTTTATCTTGTCCTCGTATTGCGATGCGTCCGCGCGACCTATAATGGAGGCGTCCGCATCTCCCTGCGCCACGTAAAGGGCCATCTGTTTAACCGTGGCACCATAGACTACCACATTCTTAAGGATCTCATCCTTTATCTTTGACCTTTCCAGTATCTCGATGGCCACCCTGCCGAAGGCCATTGCCTCCGGATCCCCCAGAGCGAGTCGCACCCCGGGCCGGGCCAGATCCTGGAAGCAAGTGATCAAGTTGGCCTTGTTGCGGTTCACGCCTATCACAGGCGTGTGATACACGATTATACTGTAAGAATCAACAAGGCCCTCCTGTTCAAGCCTCTCGATATAATAAAAAGACCCCGGCATAAAGAGGTCACCATGACCAGACGCTATGATACGCGTAAGCAGATTGCCAGCGCCCGCATAGTCCACGATGACCTTGAACCCGGTCTGTTCCCGGAATAAATCGATCAATTGATCCACTGGCTGGCGAAGCCCCGCACCTGCAAGCAGATGTATATCCTTGCACCTGGCTTCACCCTCCAGCCGGGATAAACCGAGGACTGACAAAAAAGAGAAAAATAATATAAATACCTTGATATTAGTTGTTATCATCAAACCAGCCTCGATAAAAATAGACCCGAGCTTTTTATCAAAAAGAAAGTCTCCAGATCGTTACTTGCTCTTTTCACAGAACCTATCCCACCCCATCAGGCAAGCGGCACCAGCTATGGTCGTCCCGTAAAAGATAACAGGTTTACCACCCAGAAACTTCTGTATGGTAGCATTTACTAGGGTAGTACCTGTTACAAGCAGGATATCGGCCCATCTCACAGCATCATCGGTGGCCTCCGGAGCCTCAATATCAACCCCGAATCTTCGGGTGCCTATGTTATCAGGATCCATATCAATAAGACGAAAGGGGAAATGGGGTGCTAGATATTCCGCCATGCGGGGTTGGAATCCGATCTGCACAACCCTCTTTATGCCATAACGGTCATGAATATAACTCCTCAGCACCTTTGCACACTGGGCGGGCTCCTGGTCACGGCAATGGATGGTCTTATCAGCCACCCCGATATACCGCAAGACGGCGTTAAGGGTAGCCACAAACACGGCCCTCCTGTAATTGTTTTCAAGGGGCATCCGTAGTATCTCCTCCAGTGTACCTTCAAAATCCCCGTATTGATCGGTAAAGGCCTGTCCCAG
>CAYUYB010000107.1:0-8431 GCA_964449025.1 uncultured Desulfobacteraceae bacterium | reverse complement strand
ACACTCGATTCCATGGATTCCATGAGGAGCTGGGAGGGAAAGGTTATTGAAGAAGACGTCCTAAAAAGGCTCAAGTCCATCGCAGGATACATTGACGCTATCGAGGAGAAGTCGCCCCTTGTAGTGGAAGAATACCGCCGGAAATTAAGGAACAAGATCGAAACCATATCCGAGGATGTCCAAGTGGATGAAGGTCGTCTAGTCCAGGAAGTAGTCATATTCGCGAGCAGATGCGATATAACCGAGGAGATCCTGCGCGCCAGAAGCCATCTGTCCCAGTTTAAGGACTATCTGGCCATGGATGACTCGGTGGGGAGGAGGCTGGATTTCCTGGTACAGGAGCTTAACAGGGAGGTAAACACCATAAGTGCCAAGGCCTCTGACGCGTCCATATCAGCCGATGTGGTGGAAGTCAAGGCGGAGCTGGAAAAGATACGGGAGCAGATCCAGAATATTGAATGAAAGGAGCATTATATGAGCCATAGGCTTGTAAATGTAGGGTTCGGTAATTCAGTAGTGTCTAGGCGCGTGGTGGCGATAATCTCTCCCAATGCCGCGCCGATCAAGCGGCTGCGCGAAGAGGCAAGAGAAGAAAGAAGATTGATCGACGCCACTCAGGGTAGGAAAACAAGATCTGTTATTATCACCGACAGCAACCATGTAATCTTATCAGCTATACAATCTGAGACCATCGCCCTCAGATTCAGCCCGGACATAATCTTGAGCAAGGAAGAAATCGAAGAGGAAAAATGAGAGGCCAGCTATACGTGTTTTCCGGTCCTTCCGGTTCAGGGAAATCAACGGTGATCCGGGGATTAAGGGAGAGGATCAAAGAACTGGGGTATTCCATCTCCCACACTACCCGAGCGCCCAGGGAAAATGAGGTGAACGGGGTTGATTATCACTTTGTGGACCGTGACACATTCAACAGGATGATAGAGGAAAATGCCTTTCTGGAATGGGCGGTTGTATATGGTGACCTTTATGGCACCTCGGTCACGGGGCTGGTTGAGCAGCTGGATCTTGGAATTGATGTGGTGCTTGACGTTGACCACCAGGGCTCCAGGAATATCAAAGCGCTATTTAAGGAATGCGCAATGATCTATATTCTGCCCCCCTCTCTTGAAGTCCTCCAAATGAGACTCAGAGACAGGGCAACGGACGGAGATGATGTAATAGCCGAACGGCTGAAGAAGGCCCGGGATGAAATAGGTAACTGCGGCTTCTATGATTATCTTATCATCAATGATGAACTTAAAAAGGCGGTAAAGGAGGCGGAAGCCGTTATCCTTTCAGGGCGTTGCCGTAAGTCGAGAGTTTTCCCCATGATCAAAGATATATTCGAACTGTAAACTTAAATAGCGGGCATGGTTCAAACCGTCCTGGCTTTTACGGCCGGGGGCACACCCTTTGTAAACTCTGAAGATGAGATCTCAGGATAATACCGACATAAGACAGGATAGAAAAATAAGGCTTATACCCGGCGTGCACGGTGTTAAGGAAGCCCTACTGGAGGAAGGCCTTGATGTGGTGGAGTTGTGGATCAGTGAAGGCGGGCATTCCTCAAGGATCAGGGAGATACGAAAGGTGGCAGAGAAGAAGGATATCCCTGTTTTTTTTAAAGATATGGATATACTGAATCACGTAATGCCCGGCACAAGGCATCAGGGTATCGTCGCCCTGGCCCGAGAATTCAGATATTTCGAAGTGGAAGACCTTGTTAACGAGTCTTTAAAGGCGCCGGGGCACTCCCTGCTGATAGGGGTCGATCACATTACGGATGAGGGGAATCTGGGGGCAGTAATCCGTACGGCCGTGTTTTTCGGTGTCCAGGGCATTATATTGCCGAAAGACCGTTCCGCCAGGATGTCCGTGAATACGATAAAGAGATCCGCAGGCACCTATGTGCACCTGCCTGTCGCCGGGGTGGTAAACCTGGGCAGGACGCTGGATGTGTTGAAAAAGAGGGGGTTCTGGATAATCGGGGCAGCGGGCGAAGGCAAAGAATCCATATATGGATTTGAATGGAAGAGGGATATTATCCTCATACTGGGGAATGAACACAGGGGCCTGAGCCCATTGATCAGGGATAAATGCCACCAGCTGGTATCCATACCGTCCCAGGGAAAGGTGAAGGCCCTCAATGTCTCTGTGGCCGCCGGGGTTATCCTTTCCGAGATTATACGTCAGCGAATACAGGGATAGAACAGGGCTAGTTAGGCTTTACGCGTTTACGGTAGATGTTATGTATGATAATCCTATCTGGACCTCGCCGACATGAAATATATGAAGAAAAAGGATAAGCCATTCAATCCGGTCTTCAAAGGGTTCCGCACCATGCCATGGGAGCCGGGAAGGGATAAAAACATCGACAGGGTTAAAGAGCCCGAACCGGTAGACCAGGGCCATGATGATGCCGTTCATTTCCTGGAAGCCATGTCGGATGTGAATCCGCTTTTGGCGGACGGCAGAGAGAGGATCCCTGTCCAGGGAAGAAACATGAGCCCGTCCCACACCCCTCCTGATGAAGAAAAGGAGGTTATGACGCACCTTAGGGACCTGGTAAGTGGGTCTGTTGAAATGGATATCCTTTTCAGCGATGAATATATAGAAGGGTCTGTGGGAGGCGTTGGGAAGAACATAATGAGAAGGCTTAGAAAAGGACAGGTCCCGGTACAGGATTATATAGACCTCCACGGCCTGATCCGGAAGGACGCTGAGAGAAGGGTGAGGGAATTTCTCATCAATAGCCATGGCCGTGGTCTAAGATGCGTGCTGATAGTCCACGGCCGGGGCCTCAATTCTCCCGACAATATACCTGTTTTAAAGGAAAGGCTCCCGGTCTGGCTCAATCGCGGACCTGCCAGAAAGATCGTGCTGGCCTTCGCCACGGCGAGGCCTTACGACGGGGGTACGGGGGCGATATATGTGCTGTTGAGAGGGCACAAGGCGCAAGGCTCAAGGCGCGAGGTCTGAGAACATATTCTTTAATCCTGTCCCTTTGCGCCTGCGCCCTGCGCCTTTGTCCATACTCTCAATACAGAATTAGCTGCCTGGTGCCTCTTTACGCCTCAGGCTGATGCAAGCTCAATCCAGCCTCTTCCTGAAAAACCTGACCGACCCTGTAAACACGGCCACGCCGAGAACGAACAATCCCAGAAACTGCGGCCACAGCGGTTCCAGACCAACCCCCTTTAGGAAGATTCCCCTGATTATAACCAAAAAATATCTTAATGGATTAAGGAACGTGAACCATTGTATTAACCTGGGCATGTTGGCTATAGGGAAGACGAGCCCGCTCAGCATAAAAAAGGGCAGGATAAAAAAGAATGTGGTCATCATGGCCTGCTGCTGGGTGTTTGATATGGTGGATATAAACAGACCGATACCGAGAGTGCTGATAAGAAACAGGAATACACCGCAGAATAAAAGCAAAAGGCTGCCTTTAAGGGGAACAGAAAACCAGAATACCGCGAATGCGATGACCATTATCATTTGAACAAGGGCGATTATGGCATAGGGGATAGTCTTTCCGAGTATCAATTCAAAAGGTTTTATGGGTGTGACTATAAGCTGCTCGATGGTCCCGGCCTCCTTTTCCCTGATTATGGCGAGGGAGGTGAAAAGCAGGGAAACGAGCATGATCAGAAACGCCACGATCCCGGGGACGAAAAAATTCTGACTGTCCAGATTGGGATTATACCAGGCCCTTATCCTCGCCTCTATATTGACGTGCTTGATCTCCCGCTGATAAAGCTCCCGCATAAGTTTCCGGTTAAAATCATTGAGCAGCGTCGATACATAGGCAACCCGTGTAGCCGAGATATTACTCATGCTCCCGTCAGCGATTATCTGTATGGCGGCCGAGTCCCCTTTCCTTATGTGTTCGCTGAAATCCGGTCCTATGTTTACCGCCAGATGGACCTTTCTCTTAAGCAACATCTCTTCCAGTTCCCCACTGTTTTTTGCATAATGGGTTATGCGGAAAACATTGTTTGCGTCAAACGCGTCCATCAGCATTCTGCTCTCCCGCGTCATTGACTGGTCCATCACCGCCACCTTTATGTCTTTTACATCAGTTGTGACAACATACCCGAAAATGATCATTTGGATAAAAGGCGCTATCAGCAAGAGGGGCAGATTCTTCTTTTCCCTGAAAAGCTGAATGAATTCCTTTCTAACCAGTTCCTTGATCCTCAGTCGATTCACTTATAACCCCTCCTCTGTCAATGTCATCAGGGCCAATCCCGAAAACACGAGGGATATAAATATCAATACGAGATAACTCGGCCACAGATAGGAAAGCCCGATATTTCTGAGATACAGGCCATTCAGGATATCTATAAAATATCTGGCAGGAACAGCGTAGGAGATGACCTGGAGGGCTTTGGGCATATTTTCTATGGGGAAGACGAAATCGGAGAGCAGCAGGGCGGGCAGGTATGATGTCAAAATGGCAATCTGGTTTGCGACTAGCTGTGATTTCACCGCGACGGATATGAAGAGCCCCAGGCCAAGCGCCGTGCAGAGGTAAATGATCGAGGCAAGGATCAAAAGCCAGAAACTCCCCTTTAAGATGACACCGAAAAGTACCTGTCCCATCAGGACAGCCGCTAGAACATCACCCAGCCCGATGAAGAAATAAGGGATGGACTTACCAATCAAGAATTCCCCCGCGCTTAGGGGGAGGGAACGTATCGTCTCCATGGTCCCGTTTTCGTATTCCCTGGCTATTACCAGGGAAGTAAGGATAACCCCCACAATCATGATGATAATTGCTATAATGCCGGGTACGATAAAATTACGGCTTTCCAGGTTTTCATTAAACCAGACGCGTATCCTCCCCTCCACCGGGTATAAAAGCTCATCCATGTCCTTTCTGTTGATGAAGTCTTTGAGGAGTGTGTTGTTGTATTTTTCAACGAAAGATGTGATATATCCCACTGACAGCCCGGCATAATTAGGGTCCGCGCCGTCCAGAAGCACCTGGATGGGGGATTCACGATCCGCTTTGATATCCTCCGTCCACCCCGCGGGGATAATGACGGCTATTGTGGCCCTGCCGTGGTCAAGGGCACTTGAGGCCGAGTCACTATCCGCCAGATAACCGATAATATCAAAATAGGAGGACGCCCCAAGCCTTTCGAGGAAATCTCCGGAGAGATCGCTTTTGTCATGGTCCACCGCCACCACCCGCACATTGTCCACGTCAAGGCTCAGGGCGTAACCGAACATAAGTATCAGGATAAGGGGGATGAAGAAGGCCAGGTACATGCTCCTGAAATCCCTGGCAAGGTGGTAGAATTCCTTGCGGGCGACGGCCCTGACATTTGTCAGCCTCAATTATCCCTCCCGGACATAAGCTTTACAAAGACATCGTTCAGATTCGCGCCGGGCCTGTTCGGAAAGTTATCTTCTATGATCTGCGCCGGGCTTCCCGAAGCGACTATCCTGCCGTTGTTTATCATGGCGATCCGGCCGCAATGCCTGGCCTCATCCATGTAATGTGTGGTCACGAATATAGTTGTCCCCTCCCCGGCCAAATGATTGATGAAATCCCAGAAGTGCAGCCTGGTAATGGGATCCACGCCGGACGTCGGTTCATCCAGAAAAAGCACATAAGGCCTGTGAAGCAACGCGCATCCCAGGGCCAGGCGTTGACGCAAGCCCTGAGGAAGCTCGCGTGTCACCCTGTTTCGAACCTCCCGCAGATGTGCCATCTCAAGGAGCCATTCGGTTCTTTCTTCCCATTGGTCCGGGGAGACATTATAGATACCCAGGTAGAAACGGATATTCTCAAAAGGGGTCATATCTTCATAAAGGGAAAATCTTTGAGACATATATCCTATGGAGTTTTTTATCTCTTCAGATTCGGTTAAGATATCGTGCCCCGCGACATGTCCCTGACCTGAAGTAGGAGTAATTATGCCGCACAACATTCGTATGGTTGTTGATTTTCCCGCCCCGTTAGGCCCCAGAAAGCCGAATATCTCTCCTTTCTCAATGGAAAAGGAGATCCCGTCGACAGCATGGAAATCAGCATAGAATTTCTTCAGATCCTTCACACTGATAATATCATATCCCGAATCGGTCATCCGCGAGACCCTCGTCCATTTCAGTTAAGCGATTTATCATGGCCTCTTCAAGCGTGGTGAAATTGGCCTTGATAACCTCAGGCGCCGAGACCTCAAGGATCCTTGCCTTGTGCATGAGCGCCAGCGTGTCGCATCTTTCTCCCTCATCCAGATACGCGGTTGATATCATGATCGTCATGCCGTCTCTTTTCATTTCAAACAGTATGTCCCAGAATTCGCCCCTGGATATCGGGTCAACACCATTTGTTGGCTCATCCAGGATAAGAAGCTGAGGCTGATGAACCAGGACACACGCGAGGCCCAGCTTCTGCTGCATCCCGCCGGAGAGGTTTCCCGCGAGCCTATCCTTATATGGGAGGAGATTCGAAAAGCCCAGATAGCGGTCCGTCCTCCTTTTTCTCTCGGCCCCGAATACGCCGAAGATATCCATGAAGAAGTGCAAATTCTCTAACACGGTAAGGTCTTTGTAGAGGCCGAATCGCTGGGGCATGTAACCTAATAAACGCTTTATTTTTGACCTGTCTTTGACAGTGTCGAGCCCGTTAATGGTGATATGGCCGGAAAAGGGCTTGATCATGCCCGCCGCCATGCGCAGGAGCGTGGACTTTCCCGCCCCATCCGACCCCACCAGACCGAAAATGTTTCCTCCTTTAATACTGAGATTGACGTTGATTAAGGCCGTAACCGGCCCATAAGCCATGGAGACGTCTTCTATCCTAACGATGGAATCACTTCCGCGAGATATTAAGGACATTTCAGGACCCCGGCCTGATCCTGGCATCCGCGGGCATTCCCGGTTTTAGGTCCAGATCTTTATTGGTTAATAGTATCTTGACCAGGTAAACGAGTTTTACCCGCTCCTTGTGGGTCTGAATGATTTTGGGAGTGAATTCAGCTTCGGGTGAGATAAAGGAGACCTTTCCCTCGAACACCCTTTTCGGGAAGGTGTCCACCGTGACCTCCGCTCTCTGGCCGGGCTTGACCAGACCGATCTCTGTCTCGCTGACGAATATCTTGAGTTCGATAGATGATAGATCTGCCAGGGAGAATACCTGCCGGCCCAGGGAGACTACCTCGCCGGGTTCTATATTGCGGCTTGTGATGATCCCTTTGAAGGGGGCCTTGAGTTCCGTGAATCCGAGTTGAGTCTCAGCCAGTATGAATGATGCCTCAGCCGCCCTGACATTCGCTTTTGCCAGTTCGATCTCCTTTCGGGTCATGTCGATCTTGTCAAGGTTGCTCTCTGCCTGTTTAAGGGCCGCCTTACCCTCGAGAAGCTTTGCCTTCGCAGCCCTGATGTTCTCCACCCTGTAGCCTTCCCGCAATTGATCCATGTTGGCAACAGCGCCTTCGTACGCCTTCAGGGCTGTCTCGTATTGGAGGACAGAATTATCGTGCTCCTTTTCGGAAATGATATCTTCTGTGAATAGCCTGTCATACCTCTCTTTGTCCTTTTTCGCTATCTCCATGGATGTCCTGAGGGATGAAAGGGCATGCCCCGCCTTCTCGATATCCTGCGCGCGATATCCAGCCTCGAGTTCTTCCAGTTGGGCCTTTAAGGCATTGACCCCGGCCTCGGCCCGTTCGACATCAGCGGGCAGGGTCTTTTTATGCATCTCAAGGTTAACTTGAAGCCTATCATGATTCACCTTGGCCGCATCCAGGTATGCCTTTGCCTGGTCATAGCGGGCCAGATATTCCGATCTGTCAAGTCCTGCCAGGATCTGACCCGTTTCAACGGATTGGCCTTCATCAACAGGGATGTTTTCAACCCTTCCCGCTACTTGAAAGGAGAGCTCTGCCTCCGTAGCCTCCAGGGTGCCTGAATAATAAAGATCCTTTAACCTTGCTCTCCTCTGCCCGAGATAGACGAGGAGAATAACCAGGGCAAGCAGGGTAAAAAAGGCGATAGCCATGATATGTCGTTTCAAGGGATCCCTCCGAGCAAAGATCATCAGTGCCATCCTGAAATCACCGATTCATAGGCCTGATAAGGTCTATTAAAGTTCAATAACCCGCGATTGATCATTCGCGGTGGTCTTTATTGCTGCCGTTTAAGCAGTATTCGAAGCATCACCCTTTGGATCTCGGGCAATATGTCGTCAACAGACGATTTATCGGGGACTCGTATGTCACCTTCCATGCGGTAATAGAACCTTTCCCTGAACGGAACGGACATGTTGAATAACAGCATGGTCCCTACGACCATCAGATGAACAATGACAGGATTGATATCAATGAAAACGCCTTTCCCGATTCCTTCGTCGATGATATCCTTGATTATGACAAGGATGCCGGCGATGTCTTTTAGAACCGTTTCGCTGAAGTTGGACCAT
>CAYUYB010000106.1:0-8476 GCA_964449025.1 uncultured Desulfobacteraceae bacterium | reverse complement strand
AGGCCACGTCCACTGAACGCCATAGATGTCGTCTTGAAAAGAATGCCTGTGACCGAAGGCATGTCCCTTTTCATCGTTCCGGATCTCCCGGGCTGGTCATTTCTAGGGGTTTCCGAGGTCACGGGTCTTCTTTTCAAGACGACATCTCCAAAAGAATTCCACCCGAAGTATGTGGTGGGCTGATTTTCAGGGGTTTGCAGCGCCAGTACCCCTGGCAGAATATGCCGTTGCGCACAGGAAAGGGTTTACCAAACCCTTGAAAATGAGGCCACGTCCACTGAACGCCATAGATGTCGTATTGAAAAGAATGCCTGTGACCGGTAATGGCGCATGGGGCGTAGTCTATTGTGACCAAAGGGCCGTTCGAGGACCCCTTCGACCTTGCTCAAGGCCGTGACCACCTCGGCTTTGCTCAATGTCGAAGGACTGCTTTGTCTTTGGTTGCTTTTGTCCCGATTTAAGGGTGCGGAATTTTATAACCTCGACGTGCAAACATCCAACACCTTAATCACAATATGGTTTTGCACTTTTATCCTTGACAGACAAGGCCAATCTCCATATTATTCCGCCTGAAAAAGCAATGTCCTATGATCTTGCCTATACAATCCTTGAGTGTTCATATCTTATCTTTGCATTCTTATTTTCTTGGGATGGGCCTGTGGATCATTATTGCTCAGGGTAAATGGGCCGCTTAAGTGCGGAGCCAAGCCTTAAATCATGGTCACGTTATTGAGGTGTTTTGCCAGGACATTCATGGTGTAGGCATAATTCTCATTTTTCTCTTCAGACCGTTTCATGGCCAGACTTTGAGTGGAAAGGAATACGGTGATTATGGATAGCAGAAAATCATTTCGAATCGAATTCCAACCATTAGGTCGTAGGGAACGATTCCCAGCAGGAAAGACCATCCTGGAATGTGCGCATCAGTCGGGCATTGACCTGATTAGCCTCTGTGGCGGGCAAGGTCTTTGCGGCAAATGCAAAGTACAGATTGCTGCCGGAAAGGTATCGGAACCCAGCCAGAAGGAGAAGGAGAGACTTTCAGCTGAAGACCGAGCCAATGGGTACCGGCTCGCCTGCCAAACCTATCCGGAAAGCGACCTCGTTTTAAATGTGCCGCCAGAGTCGTTTAGTGCTCCGCAGAGGCTTCAAGTAGAAGGACTTGAGACGCCGGTAACACCTGATCCTATCATAAAGGGCTATGACATAACACTCCCCGAGCCTTCACTGTCCGACCTCCGGGGAGACGATGAGCGACTGTTCGATGTACTGGAGCAACAGCACGGGGTGGTGAGCACTAGTATAGACGAGGCTGTTTTGAGGGCCTTCTCTTCTTCCCTAAGATCATTTGATTGGAGGGCATCCGTAGCAGTCCGTAACGCCGAGGTAATCTCTGTGGATTCTGTTGATAGTAGCGACCTCGGCATGGCCGTGGACTTGGGGACCACCAAGGTCGCTGGCTATCTCGTTGAGCTTAAAAGCGGCCGGACGCTATCTGCTAAAGGGATTATGAATCCTCAGATCTCATATGGAGAAGATGTTATTACCAGAATTTCTCGTGCCCAGAGGTCTCCTGAGGAGGCGTTAGCACTGCAAGAAAAGGTTGTGCAAGCCCTGGCCGCTCTTTCTAACGAACTATGTCAGGAAGCCGACAATGCCCGACAACAAGACATAAAAGAAATCGTCATAGTAGGCAATACGGCCATGCACCACCTGTTGCTCCGGCTTTCAGTAAGCCAGTTGGCTAGGGCGCCACATGTCCCGGCGGTGAGCCGTGCCATAGATATCAAGGCACGCAACCTGGGTCTTCCTGTTGCTCCCGGTGCGTATGTGCACTTCTTTCCCAATATTGCCGGTTTCGTCGGGGGTGATCACCTGGCGGTGTTGCTGGCGGTCAATGCCTGGAAGACTAAAGCCACCATGCTGGCCATAGACATTGGCACAAATACTGAGATATCCCTGATCAGCCATGGCGAGATTAGCAGTGTATCGTGTGCCTCAGGTCCTGCCTTTGAGGGCGCCCATATCTCCTGCGGCATGCGAGCCGCCCCGGGCGCAATAGACCATGTGATGATTACGGGCCAGGGGCTTCAATATCATACTATCCATGATAAACCGCCGGTGGGTATTTGCGGATCGGGCATTTTTGATACCCTGGCGCAACTTTTCCTGAATAATATTATTGATAAAGGGGGGAGGATGACGGCAGAACATCCTCGCGTTCGCGAAAACCAAAAGAGCAGAGAATTTGTGCTGGTCAGCGAGGAAGAAAGAGATGGCGGGCGGGCGATCACAATCACACAGGCAGATATTCGCGAACTCCAATTGGCAAAGGGGGCCATCCGCAGCGGGATTCAGACACTCTTGCGAGACAGGGGTCTCTCGGATAAAGATATCGATGAGGTCGTGGTAGCAGGAGCCTTCGGTACCTATATTGATATCTCGAGCGCGATCGCCATCGGGATGCTTCCAGGTATTCCCCTCAATCGTTTTCGCCAAATCGGCAATGCGGCCGGGGTTGGCGCAAAAATCGCTCTCATCTCCAGAGAAAGACGGATGGCGGTACAGAATTGTGCTCGTACAATCCGCTACATCGAACTTGCAGGTGCCCCGGGTTTTAATAAGACCTTTGCTCAATCTATGTACTTGGGATAAAACGGATCAGGATGCGTCCTCAAAGGATCGCATCCATAGCTAAAAGATGTGGCATATGGAAAATTCAATCCGTATTATTAAAGAGGCATTTGATCATCGATCGCCTATACGTCTACCAAAGGGGGAACTTTGGCTGGGAACGGCCCTCCTTGGCGCGGCCAACCTGGCAGACGACCTCGATGGCCATCGCCAACTGATAAGGCGCTTAGGCCACGATACCATATGCCTTCCTGTCTCCGCTGAGAAGGTGATAAAAGAGGATATGGGCTACCGCTACTTTGATTTGCAAGAGCTTGACGAGGCCTCGAGGATAGACGACCTCTTTGTCATGGCACTTATTAACGGCCCCTTTCAGCGGCTCGTTGAAAAAAGAGGGTTGATAAACGTCCTTACCGAATGGAGACGGGAGAGATATGAACTGGAACAGGCCTATGAGCAGGAGCGATCGGCGGTAGATTCCTTGATTAAAGCCTGTATTGAGCTGCGCATCGACGCCATCGTGATAGCGGATGATGTAGCCGGAGAACGTGATCTTTTCATAGGCCCTGAGGACATTCATCAGCTGTGTTCCTCTTTCTATACTCAGGCGGTCTCCGCGATTCACGGAGCACACGCATATGCCTTGCTCCATTCCTGCGGCAATATTACCAAATTCATACCTTATCTGATTTCGTATGGCTTTGATGGCTTGGCAGGAATCCAGCATCGATCCAATAACCTTGTTTCTGTAAAGGAAAAATGGGGGACTAATCTTACCCTAATGGCGGGGATTGAAGTTGATTTTTTAGAAAGAGAAAAAATATCCCTGTCTGCCAAACATGAATATGAAGAAATTATCCGGAGCTTGATCCCTAATGGGGCTTTTATAATCTGTTCGTCCAGCGGGCTATACTCCGGTGGTTTTCTTGAAACTGTGCAAGAACTCTATCGAATCGCAGACCACATATACACTGCGTAAAAGATAGCAATACCAAATATCAGAGGCCCATGCGTGCCTTCATAAATCAAGCACTAGCCTCCCTAAATTATGTCCTTTAGTCTCATTCACTGATTAGTTGACAGGGAATTTGACCTTACATTTCAATCCAGCCGGCAACAGGTAGTCCGCATTCGGCAGGATTAAACGCACCCCGAACGTACCGCTGGCAGCATCAATCACCCTGTCCACAATAACCACGCTAGCATTGTATTCCAGTGACTTCGGTACATCAAGACCAACCTCTGCCCTGTCATTTTTCTCTATCATCCCGAATTTTTCGGCAGGGACAATGACTTCCACATACAAAGGATCTATACGAGCTATCCTCATTATAGGATCTTCACCCACATATTCTCCGGGGGACAGAAAGCGTTCCACAACAACGCCGTCAACGGTGCTGCAAATGGTACGTATTCCCAGTTTTTCCTGAGCTTCCCGCATTTGAAGCTCCGATATCCTTAATTCTGTTTCCATTTCATCTTTATCATGTATGGATACCAATTCTTTCTGATAAAGGTCTTCGTTGCGAAGGACTTTTCTTTTCGCAAATTCTACACGGGCCGTTGCTAATTCTAATGCCGCCTCTTCGATATCCGATTTCAGCTTGGCAATAACCTGGCCTTTCTTTATTCTGTCGCCCCGTTCCACCATGACTTCTTCCAGTATACCAGGTGCCTGGCTGCTAACCTCAACTACTTCGCTGGGCTCGATAAAACCGTCAAAAATGAGCTCCTCCTGGGACATGGCGGTTACAATGGAAAAGAATAGGACCAACACACTGCCCATAAAAATACGCAAAATAAAGTACATAAAGAAACCCTTTCTACTCCGACAAACCGGAAAATGACAGCATATCACCCCTCCGTTCGTCCTCCCGGAGAAGGCTTTTTCTTATCTTCGCGTGCAGTCGCTCAATCTTTTTTTGAGCCACTAAAATAGCTCGTCGTACTAGCCATCTCCATATGGGCGAACCCGGCCGTATAAGATTCCTTGCCATCCATCCTTCCAAACCTCCTCGTCCTCCCTCCAGGATCGGGTCCTCAAACGAAAGTATTGCCTCATAGCTTCCCGGATCTCCCAAACGACCGCAGCGCCCTGCCAGTTGTCGATCTATGCGTCCCGCCTCATGGCGTTCCGTCAGAATAACGTGAAGACCCTCTTTATCTACAACACCAGGCCCCAGACAGATATCCGTCCCCCTTCCCGCCATATTTGTAGCTATGGTAATAGAACCTTCCTCCCCGGCACGAGAGATGATCTCCGCTTCTTCCTTATCCTGTTTGGCATTGAGAATAGTATATGTTAGCCCCAGTTTTTCCAAAAAATCCCTGGCCTTTTCCGAAGCCGCGACTGATCTCGTCCCTACTAATACCGGCCGTTTCCTTTTGTTCATATACCGAGTCCTTTCCGCAACAGCCTTCCATTTTTCCTCTTCCGTAAGAAAAATCTGGTCAGGGAAGGCCTTCCTGAGCATCTTTCGGTGGGTAGGTACACGAATAGAGAGAAGATTATATACAGTCCATAGCTCTCCCTTCACCTCACGAGCGGTACCGGTCATCCCCGCGAGATGCAAATACCTTCTAAAAAACCTCTGATAACTGATCCTGGCAACGGTTTCAGGCCGGTGGGTTATCTCACACCCCTCTTTGACTTCAATCAGCTGGTGCAGTCCCTGCTCATATGATCTGTCCGGCATCACCCTGCCCGTGAATTCATCAACAATCTGAACCTTCCCGTCCTTTACCAAATATTGTTCATCACACCGAAACAGATGCACGGCGGTCAAGGCCAAAACAGCCATCTCTTCGCGTCGAACCGCGCCTGTCCAGAGGGGACCCATCGACAATGCCCTCTCCATAATCCTGTGCTTGCCCGTCTTGGTAAGTTCAACTTTACGGGATGTCTTTTCAATCCGGTAATCGGTCCCCTGTTCTAATCCTCTGGCCAGCGACACAGCTTGCTCCAGAAAGGCTCTTTCCTCCCTGCCGCCTGTAGTCTTAGAGATGATGAGCGGCGTTCGCGCTTCATCGATCAATACGCTATCCGCCTCGTCGACTATGGCAAAATAAAGACCCCTAAGCAGAAGGCGATGCACCCTAGCTCCGTTTCCGTAAAGATATTCAGCCTGAAGGCGCAAGGAATTCCTTCGCCCCTCCAGAACGATCCAGTCCCTCAGATAGTCAAAGGCTATTTCCTTATTGGTGCAATAGGTCACGTCACAGCCATAGGCGGCACGTCTGGATTCAGAAGGCATATCATGGATTATAAACCCCACGTTGAGACCTAAGGCCCGGTATATCGGACCCATCCATTCTGCATCCCTTTCAGTAAGGTAGTCATTCACGGTGATCACATGAACAGGAATACCTCCCAGTGCGGCGGTCACTGCCGGTAAGGTAGCTGTCAGTGTTTTACCCTCCCCCGTTTCCATCTCCGCGATCATTCCCTTTAACAATATCAATCCACCCATAAGTTGAGTGTCGAAATGACACATAGAGAGTGTCCTCGCAGCGGTCTCTCTCACCAATGCGAATGAGCGAGCTACATGCTCGTCTCTGAACCCTTCCAAAAGGAGATATTGACGAATAACATCAGCCTCCTGCCTTAATTCGTCGTCCTTCAACGATTTTAGTCTTTGACCATACTGGTTCACCTTTGAAACAAAATTGGGCATGTGGTTGTTCAATCTATTAAGAATCTCTCGAAGACTACCCATTAGCTTCATGGATACGTTACTGAAGATTCCTGAACGGCGCTCCTTATTTTCCGGACGCAATACGTGTGTTGCCGGTGGAGAAATTAACAACTGATTTAACATAATACTGTTTTTCGTTTGCTACATGTTGAACTTACTGAGAAGTGTCCTACGAACCATCCGATACCATCGGAACATCAACGGTTCCGGCAAAAGCTCAAAACGCACAAAGACCCTTTCTCCAATAGTTTTGAGTGTAGGGCCGGATATGATTATCTCAAAATGAAAAAGCTTTTCAAAGGTCCTGGGATCATTTATCTCCCTGGGGTCGAGCGCTAGAGATCCCCCACCCTCAAGGCTTAAGGCCAGACTGGGGAGATCACTGGAAGCAGCCGGGACTTCTCTGTCGATAACAGCCGGAAATTCCTGTCTGAGCGCTTCCGCCAGCCTCGCGGAAACCGAAAGTGTATTTGTACGTACCCTGTCCACATCGTGCTGAGGTACAACAGTGCGAGCAATGACCTGTGAATCATCCACCACGTAACCCAATGGCGTTCCTCTTCTTATAAAAGAACCGGTTAGATCTTCGGCATCAGCAAGAAAAAAGATACCGTCGGAGGGACTTCGTGTCAACAACTCTTCCCTCTCCCCTGTTTTTCTCTTCAGTTCGGCACTTATGCGCTCGATCTCATCCATGATGATTTCCGCTTGCAGGGGGCTTTCTGTCGCACCCAGCCTGTGACGCGCCTTGAACTCCGCAAGCTGTGCTTCCAACACCTTAACCTCCGCCTCCAAATCTAAATTTTCACACATGATCAGGGGCTCCCCTGTATAAACCATTTTTCCAGGATAAACCATAACCTGTTCCACAAATCCGTCCGTTCCGGCATAGACTTGAGAATTCTCAGGCGCCCACAAGACGCCTTCAGCCACAGTGAAGGATGGAAAAGGCACTACCAGAAATATTAGCACTAACAAACCGGCACAAAGCCCGCTAACCGCCAGCACCCGCTTACGTCTGCGCTGCATATGCGAATCCGTAAACATGTAACGGATGACCCTGTACAAAGGTACGATCAACATGTTGAAGATTCCCCATATGGCAAGTATCACCCCAATTACGAAAAACTTACCTGCCACGAATATAGCTATTCGAACCACTATAAACATTCGGTACATGAATGAGGCAAAACCGTAAAACCCCAGCCACGCAGCTTCACCCGGAGCGGAGACAGGGCTTTGTGCCTCACTTATATTAAAAAGATACCGCTGACAAAGATAGCCGATATAACGGTTCGCTCGAATCCCCATATTGGGGATCTCCAGATAGTCCGACAGTATGTAATACGCGTCGAAACGCAGCAGGGGGTTGCCGTTAAAGAGAAGGGTAGACACACCTGCTATGATCATCACATTAAAGGCCACCGCTCGAACTGCTCCCGGTTCCACGCCGGCCCATACCCACATTGCGATAGCAGCTAAGAATGCCTCTGTCATAATACCGGCTGCACCGACCATAACTCGCTGATATTTTTCACGGAATGCGGAAGCGGAGGACGCATCCATATAGGGAATCGGCACGAAAACCAGAAGCATGATCCCCATTTCGTGAACCTCTCCACCCCAGCGTTTTACCGCATAGGCATGACCGAATTCATGTAAAGCTTTTACGACGGGATATATCAGCCAAAGCCAAAAGAGGTTCTCCGTTGCCAGCACACGATCCGCCAGGTTAGAAGTCAATTCCTCCCAATGGATACCGAGCAGTATGAGCCCGGAGATTAGCATCATGCACCAAATCAGAAAACTGACCCAATTGAATATAAGCCGGGCAATAAACTGGGTTGCCGAGATAAATCGTTCGGGATCTAACACGGGTAAACGAACGGCAAATGGAGATGCAAGTTGACCGAATATGCGGGTCCGCCTTACACGCTGGTGCCGCTTATGAAGATCTGCAATATCAGGCGCGGTGTCCGTCTGCAGGACATCAGCCCTGTGAAGCTGAGAAACTAACTGTATAACCTCCTCCTGGGTAGGCATATCATCACCAAGATTGGAGCAGGCCGCCTCCCATATCTCACTCAGGCTCCGTTTTCCATCCATAAGACCAATTATATGGTAGGCTTCCTCTGAAAAGCGATGAA
>CAYUYB010000105.1:0-8502 GCA_964449025.1 uncultured Desulfobacteraceae bacterium | reverse complement strand
TATTAACCGGTTAATAGTCAGCGAGTGAGACCTTTGCAAAACGTCACCAAAGTTGTGAAATCGTTATCTTGGTGAAAACCGGGGTCCGCCATAACCGTCATCCCCCGGCTTGACCGGGGGATCCAGAGGTTTTCATCATGATGATTTTTTCTGTGTTCCGGATCGGGCCTGGCCCGGATCCCGTATCAAGTACGGGACAGGCTTTGATATAGGGTCCGGGAGGACGGATGAAGCAATTATGCAAGGGGCTCCGAGTAAAAATTTGCGTTTTTATTAAATAAAATTAGCTATTGTGAAAATATTAGAATAAATTTTAGGTTTGCGCAAACAACATGAAGAACGTACAAACCAGGGACATCAATAATCCAAAAGAAATCTTTGGACAAGGCCTATTCTGGGACGCGGGAGAGATAGATATCAAACGTCACGCGGATTATATATTGGCGGGATACTTGTGTGTTTTTATGCGAGCATATTGCAACAGGGTATATAAAAACGTTAATGAATATCATTATGGGGCTTGCCTGCCCTGTGGAACGCGAGGTCTGTTTCACTAGGGTCCGCAGAATTCAGGGGATTATTTTTTAAAGGATTATGGATCCCGCGATCGAGTCGCAGGATTACAATCAGTTGATTCTAATCAACCAGTTTATGAACACCTAGTCTTATAGATGTGGGTTGCCCAATTGATGGATGATCAGGAGGGCAGGGTTTGATGAGTTTAGGGGTAAAATGACATGCCGGAAAAAACAGGTTTATTAAAACAAATAGCCGAAAAATTTGATCTGGATATTATCTATGCCTTCGGCAGCCATGCGAAGGATGTTTGGAACTGGCTGATCCTTGAGAAGGAGGTGATAATTATGTCGTCTATATCCGATGTGGATATAGGGGTAAAGTACAGCGTTGGAAAGGCTCCCGGAATTAAAGAAAAGGTGCATCTTACCATGGAACTGGAGGATTTTTTTAATGTAAACAGGGTGGACGTTGTGGTTATACCGGAGGTAGATCCTTTCCTTGCGGCTAATATTATCAGAGGGGAAAGGATATATTGTAGGGATAAATATTCTGCTGATGAATATGAACTGTATATTTTAAGAAGAGCAGGAGACCTTATCCCTTTGGAAAGAGAAAGGATTTCTTTAATCATGGAGGAAAAAGACCGATGAGCCCTGACAAGATATCACAAAGGGTTGTCAGTGATCGTTTAAACTGGATTAACATGATGATCCAGGAGATTCAAAATTTGCCGTTAGATGATTATGAGGTTTTTAAGAAAGATAGTAAAAACATATGGGCAGCGGAATCCTGCCTGAGGCGCGGAATTGAGGCGCTTATGGACCTGGGCAGGCATGTCCTGGCAAAGGGGTTCGGTCGAGGCGTAACAGAGTATAAAGAAATTGCTTCTCACTTTAAGGAATTAGGGGTTTTGGACAGGAAAGAAAGCATTATGTATGCGACCCTGGCAGGATATAGAAACAGGATGGTTCATTTTTACCATGAGATACCTGATAAAGAATTGTTCGAGATATGTTCATCCCAGATTGGAGATATAATAGCCATTGCCGAAGTAATTAAAAAATGGATAAATGATCATCCTGAAATGATAGATGAGACATTATAACCCAAGGCGCAGGGTTCATGGCTCAAGGTCAGTACTTATGACAAGCGCCTTATGTCCTGACTCTTGTATCTTCCCCTTTTAGGGGAGGATTAAGGTGGGGGCTTTAGATGATAAATAAGGATATTATTGAAAAACTATGTGGTTGAATATGAAAAGATAGCCTCTTTTAGAAATATTCTTGTTAAGCATTATGAGAAAATTGATGATTCTATCGTGTATGATATTTTTAATAATTATTTAGGTGATCTGGAAAATTATGTGAAATATATCCTCAAGTGGCTTTGAATAATTAAAAAGGGAGAAAAGGATGGCTGTAAATGGAAATGAATAAATCCGATGTCTCCATAATAATACCCGCGTATAATGAATCAGGTAGCATAGGAGATATAATTAAAAAGATTAAGGCATTATATCCCGATGCCGAGATCATTGTCGTAAATGACGGCTCAACCGATGATACTGTTTTTGTGGCCAAGGAAGCCGGGGCAATCGTCTACAGTCACCCATATAATATAGGCAATGGCGCAGCCGTAAAAAGCGGGATAAGGATCGCCTCCGGTGAAGTGCTTGTATTCATGGACGGAGACGGGCAGCACGACCCGGAAGATATAGAAAGGATGATAGAATTCTTCCCGGATTATGACATGGTTGTGGGTGCCAGATCAAAAGGGGATCAGGTATCTCTGTTTCGTGGTGCGGGAAACAGGATATTGAACCGTCTGGCTTCCTATGTGGCAAAATTTCGCATTCAGGACTTAACATCCGGTTTCAGAGCGGTTAAAGCGGAAGTTGCTCAGAATCTGTTGTACCTTCTCCCTAACACCTATTCTTATCCTACTACTATGACCTTGGGGGTATTAAGGAGCGGGAGAAGCTTAAAATACATATATATAGATATGAATAAACGAAAAAAGGGCACCAGTAATATCAGCCTTTTTAAAGATGGCGTAAGGTTTTTTATGATAATTACCAAGATATGCGCTCTTTATTCACCATTAAGAATCTTTCTTCCAGTAAGCCTTTTATTATTTTTCTTAGGCTTATTGAGATACCTGTTCACCTATATCACCATGGGGCGGTTTACAAATATGAGTTCCCTCCTTTTTTCGACATCGATTATTATTTTCATGATGGGACTTGTATCTGAACAAATCACCCAGATGAGGTTTGAGAAAAGCGAGGGTGAAAGAATAAACTAATTTAATTTGCGTTGATTTAATGAATTGGATAGAGACAGTTTCCAGTAACCCAGTGGCCTCCTTGTTTTTATTGACTTAGAAACACACCAATAGAATGAAAAAACTCCTTGTTATAACCACAACATTTCCCAGATGGAAAGATGATAAAATTACAAGCTTCATATATGAATTGGCAAAAGAACATTCAAATACTTATGAAGTACATGTAATAGCCCCACATTCCAATAAATCAAAAACCTTTGAAAATATGGATGGGATTTATGTACATAGATTTCAATATTTTTTACACAGGTTCGAAACCCTTAGCCAGGGAATCTCAATCTCAAATGCGATTAAAGAAAATAGGTTCAACATTTTATTAATTCCCTTATTTATTATATCCGGAGCCGTTAAGATTCTTTTTTTGCTGATAAAATGTCATTTTCATATTGTTCATAATCACTGGTTGATACCCTTCTCTCCAATTACAGCGTCAATTAAAGATATATTTAAATATAAACTAATTATCACTTCTCATGGAGGTGATGTCTTTGGATTTTCCAAAGGATTCGTTGAGCAGTTAATAAGAAAACTATCTTATTACGCCATAAGCAGATGCGATTATTATACAGTTGTCAGTTCAGAAATGAAAAGAGTCGCAGAAAGAGACTTTAATCTTCGGATAGGAGATAGGATTAAAATAATAAGTATGGGAATACCATACTATCAATTCTCCAAGGTCAAACCCAATTTCGAAAGCAGTATCTTCACCATTGTTTTTGTCGGGAGACTAAGTGAAATGAAAGGCGTTAAATACCTGATTATGGCTATAGGAATGCTCAAAAGACAGGGAATAGAGCTAAAGTGTAAAATAATAGGGGACGGTCCGGAAAGAAAATATTTGGAAGCTCTAGCCGAAAAACAAGATGTGGCAAATCTGGTAACATTTATTGGATTTGTCGCACACGGAGACGTTCCTGATCAATTGAATAATACAAGTGTATATGTCGGTCCCTCTATTACTACAAAAACCGGTTACAAAGAAGGATTTGGCCTTGTATTCATTGAAGCAATGGCAGCAGGGTTGCCTGTAATAGCCAGCAGGAGTGGTGGCATAACAGATATTGTAAAGCATATGGAAACTGGATTATTAGTCGAAGAAAAAGATTCAGAACAAATTGCAAAATACATCCTGCAGCTGTCCAAAAACAATTCTTTAAGAGAGCAGTTAATAAAAAATGGTAAAGAATTAGCTAAAAACTATTCATGGCAAAATATAGCGTCTCAATATTCAGAATTATATGAGGATTAGGCATTTTTTTATCGATAGAATTTAGTGAGATGAGTGCGAAAAATAAAATGACCGTTGCGCTTGGTATTCAATACCTGTTTTGGTATTTAATCTCTATGCCGGTTGCATTGTTCGTCCGTGTTCGCAGGGAAAGAGTAATTATAGGATCGAATAGGGGAGATGGTCTTAGCGGTAACGGGAGATATCTTTTTGAAAGGTGGGGTAAGGAGGGAATATTTGAGGTTTGGGCTGTCTTATCCAATAAAGAGATTTATCAGCAGCTTTCTATCCAGTATGATCATGTCCTGTTCGCGTTTTCATGGAAGGCGGTTAAAGTCATAGCACAAGCCCGCTTTTTCATTATGACCCACGGCAGGCTTGATATACCTTTCAGCGGTTTCAAAAAAATCATTATTCAGACATGGCATGGAATTCCATTCAAGGCTATTGGTTTCTACCGTAATAAAAATATCAAGGATAAAATCAGGAATATTTTGTATAAGTGGCTGGATTACGATTCTATCGACTACTTTCTATCTTCGTCAGCATATGTAACCAGATTATATACAGGTGTTTTTCGCCAGGAATCGGGCAAGTTTTTAGAAATAGGTTTTCCACGCAATGATATCTTTTTTGATAGAGAAAAATCGGGATTCTCTATCGGCTTATTTTTAAAAGAAAGGGAATTAATCTTCAAGAAGGTTATACTCTATGTTCCAACATTCCGTACATACGCGAGCATGTATTTCCCTTTTGAAGACCGCGCGGAGAAATTCCAGCACTTAATTGAATTACTTAAAAGAACAGACTCCGTATGCCTGGTTAAAAGCCATGTAAATCAACAATATAAACTGGATGCACCACTTGAAAAATCCGGACGTATAATCGACATATCAAATGACGGGCGTATACCTGATGTGCAGAAGATACTGCCTGAGACCGATGTCCTGATAACAGATTATTCATCTGTATCCATTGATGGATTGTTGCTTGATTTGCCCTGTATTTTTATCACATCTGACATTGAGGACTATGTAAAGGCCACTGGTGAGTTCTGCTGTGATTATAACTCAATGGCTGCAGGCGCCCATGTACAGACAATGTCGGAAATGATTTATGAGTTGAATGAATTGCTTGTAGGCAATGATAGCTTTAGAGAGGAGAGATCTTCAGCGCGTAAACTTTTTTTTAGGCCCCCATCAAGTAACTCAACGGAAAGACTGTCTTCGTTTATGCGGCAGATTATTTGATTGGAGAACAAATCTCAATAAAGATGGGTAGCGACAACCTTGTGGTAAAGATACAAGGTAGTCATGGCATTCGAATCTTTTCGATCACAGCGGTAGTTGAAATCGATGGAGTACGAGGCAAATATTCAACCTTGCAGATATCTTTAAACTCATCAAACTTGCCGGCCCAGTCATCACCCATAACAAGCACATCAGCCTTATATTTTAGAATGTATTGACGTTTAAGTTCGAGCGATTCTTCCAAAAACACCTCATTAACGCAGCGTAAAGAGCTAATTATATCAATACGTTCAATTTGATTGTAAAAGGGGTAACGCCCCTTTTTTTCATAGCTCAATTGGTCGGTGGAAACGCCTACCATGAGATAATCTCCCATTTCACGTGCGCGTTCCAATATCCTCAAATGACCTACATGAAACACATCAAAGGTGCCGAAAGTGATAACGCGTCTCATAGTGTTCCTCTGTATCTGCCCCTATGCAGGATCCGGTGTATCTGATATGCAAGGGCGCGTAATAACCGTGGAAAAGAATCCGCGATAATCCAAGGGGATTGATATAGAAGCTGGAGCGCTTTAATGAACTCTTTCCTTTTTAAGGATAAAATAAGGGGTAAGTATACTGCCTTGCGTTTTTCCATAGCAATTTTATTTCGCATGGCATCCTGAACTGCAGGATAATTTTCGAAAAGACTGATTGAATTTTCGATAACCTGTATCATCATGCTGTAACGTTCCGGTGAAGTGGATTGTGAACCTTGAGTTATACGATAATTATACATTGGTATTGGAATATAATAGAGATGCAGGCCAATAGCCAATAACTTCAGGAAAAATTCGGAATCTTCTCCGTATCGAAGGCTGGTGTGACGAATACTATGTTGCCTGATATGGCTTGAGGGCAATAATGGTTTGATAAGGAGACTCTCAGAACATATATATTTTTTAACCGGTACCTGAATTGGATCGATACCATTGCCCCCAAAAGCATGTTTTCCATGCAAGGTTTGCCAAGGGACCATACCGGATGGTGTATCGTGACATCTCATAATGTCATCAAATATAATTTTATCTGTATTGTCCGCAAGACTTATAAGCTTTTCAAGTCGGTCAGGTCTCCATGTATCATCGGCATCAATAACTGCTATCCATGCACTCTCTGCCATTTCAATGGCCCGATCTCTTGAGAATCCCGGGCCCATGTTGTGGGAATTATGTATCACATGAACACGGGCATCTGTGATCTTATTTAAAATGTCTTCGGTTTCATCAGTTGAAGCGTCATTACAGATAATCAGTTCGAAATCTTGATGTGTCTGATGCAAAATGCTATCAATAGTTTCCCGTATTGTACATGCTCCGTTATATACGGGCATAACCACTGAAATGTGGGGTGAATGATTTCGATGTGACTTATTCATTAGTAGAGTTATTATGTATTACCAAGTATGTCGTATGTGCAATTTTTTAAGTATTCGTCTAATTTGATGAATTAACCATTTTACAGGGAGTATAAGCCACATAATAATCAATGGATTGAGATTCTTTAGGACAGGATAACTATAAAGTGTTTGTGCCGGCCGGGATGTTGAATTAATCTCATGAGCCTTATAGGCAATTCGATGCCAATAAAGTGGTTCGAGAAAAAATGCTGTATGAACGCAGCTCCAGAGCCCTTCTGCAATAGCTTTTCGCCTGATATCATTCAATCGTCCGTCTGTGCTTAACCGATCGTGAGCATGTATAAGCATCGGAATAGTCAATTTGCGTATTTCATTGAATTTTTTTGAAGATGAAATTTGTTGCCCCCAATGATGTTGCCAAATACCAACTATATCGTTAATTTTTATCCATCGTAACTCATCTGAGACGCATAAATTGAATAGCCATTCAAAATCTTGTCTTACAGCAGTAGAGGGGTTCCAGCGGTTACTACCTAAACTTTTACGTCTATATACATGAGCATTGGACACACACTTACGCCATGGACCAAGTACCGCGGCACAAAGGTCATCAACATCTGGTTGATGCCAGATGTTGAAACAACAACTTTGTTCGTCAATCAACTTAATACTGCCCGAAACAACATCTGCGCCGGTCGATTGAATCAATTCATACTGTTTAACTGCCCCTTCAGGAATGAGATAATCATCATCATCCAGAAATCGAACAAACTCACCTCGAGCCGTATCCAGTCCGGCATTGCGGGCGATATTGGCATTAGCTTCTGCAATAGGTATCACACGAACCGATGGATTATTCTGATACGGCAAAAGTGAAATATGCCAGGACTCGTCAGGTCCGTTAGGGACAACAATGACTTCAACCTCACCTTGTTGCATACCGGCCAAGGCGCTGTTCACCGCACGGGGCAAATAATGTGGCCGATTGCCTGTAGGGATGATTACGCTGACAAGGGGTGTTTGCATTATTTTTTAATGTTAACTAATTTTTAGAATTTTTTTGATTAGGTAAAAATTTTTTATATTCCTTAATGTACAATAAAACCAATTCATGTGTATATATAAAAACATAGCTGGATCAATAGTCAACAATCTGCTTACAGTGAACTTTGTTTTTACTAAAATCCTAAAATTTTCTTTTTGCGTGATCTGTTCTGAAATTTTTCGAGCACTTCTCAACAAAATGCGTTGTTGGTTAAAAAGTGCCTTGCAGATCGCAGAATTCATATTTTTCAAAGAGTTCAGTAGATCGTTGATACGAATAGCCGCTTGAACTGAGCCTTGCACATTATCCCAGGTATGAGGCTTAGTCATAATTGAATCAATGTGAACACGGCGCTTAAAAAATCTGTTGCTCAAAGAAACAGCTCTGGAAGCTCGACAGTATAATTCGGCTGTGAATCCTTCATCCTCATGGATATATACTTCATCAAACCATGAATTCATCGACGCAAGCAGCTTGCGTGAAAATAAATATAAGCAGGGGGAGCATGAATAGGCGTTCTGCGCTTGTAAAGTAACAAGTAGTTTTTCTCCTGAGTATGGAGTGAGTAGATCAGGCTTTTGATATGTGTTAAATACTTCAGCCGATTTGTATATATCTGAGGACACTTCTGCTGAAAAGGCGACAAGGTCTAGTTGATTCTGTTGTGCCAGAGTAAAACACTTTGATAGTGCTTCTGGTTCCAGGAGATCATC
>CAYUYB010000104.1:0-8545 GCA_964449025.1 uncultured Desulfobacteraceae bacterium | reverse complement strand
ATATATATTCAAGGCCAAGGTGCTTTTGGATTTACTGAAAAGTGACGAAAGTGCCGATTTCGGCAAACATCTACTGCCCGATATGATTGATAAATATAAGGTCATGGCCTATCCGTACCGCAGTCAAAATATGATAAAAGATGTTGTTGTTCATACGGATAAAGCAGGTATACGAAGGGAAACTGTTGAAGAAACAACCCGCGATTCTGGTTACTGGAGGGACGTGGGTACCCTGGACGCGTACTGGAATGCCAATATGGATTTAACAGGCGTTGACCCTTATTTTAATATGTATGCCAAGCTCTGGCCCATAAGGACCTATCAACGGCAGTACCCCCCCGTTAAAACCGTTTTTGCACAGGAATCCGGCAAAAATCCAAGGGCCGGCAAGGCCTTGGATTCCCTTGTATCTCACGGCTCAATTATCAGCGGCGCGCTGGTTATAAACAGTGTCCTTTCCTATAATGTCTTCGTTCAGAGCTGGGCCTCTGTGGAGGAATCGGTCGTAATGGATAATGTCGTAATAGGCCGGCATGCCAGGATAAAAAAGGCCATTATCAGTGAAGGAGTATATATCCCTCATCATGAAGAGATAGGATTTGACCCCAGCAAAGACAGAAGTCGTTTTACGGTTACTCCACGCGGTATAACCGTAGTAACAAAAGAGGATTTTACTTATTAACATATTAATAAACTGCTTGAGGAAAAACTTATGAGACCCAAAATTAAATATAATATAATACCGCGACTACCCTCAAAACTGGAGCCTCTGAGGACCCTTGCCTATAATCTATCCTTCAGCTGGAGAGGAGAGATACGTGATCTTTTTCAACGCATAGACCCGCAACTCTGGACTGACTGTAGACATAACCCCGTACTGATGCTGGGTCTCGTGAGCCAGGAACGACTGAACGACCTCTCACGTGATCAGGGCTTTATGGCCCAACTGGAACGAGTGACACAGGATTTTAACCGGTATCTTTCCCAACCCATGATACAGGCTGCGGATTACTCTCCGGATCTGCCTGTCAAGGTAGCATATTTCTCAGCTGAATTCGGTTTGTCGGACTCCCTGCCCATTTACTCCGGGGGCCTCGGTATTCTCTCAGGAGACCACCTCAAGTCCGGAAGTGATCTCAATGTACCCTTGGTGGGAATTGGCTTACTCTACCAGGAGGGTTATTTCAGACAGTACCTGAGCTCTGACGGGTGGCAGATGGAGACCTATCCGGTAAATGACTTTTCCAACATACCGGTCAAATTGGTAAAGGATAAGGACGGAAAACCCATCCAGGTATCGGTAAACTTCAAGGCAGAGAGTGTTAATATCCTTATATGGCGAATCGATGCGGGAAGAGTGCCATTATATATGCTTGACACCAATCTCCCCTCCAACTCCCCCGAATCTCGCAGAACAACAGCCCAGCTCTACGGCGGTGACCGGGAGATGCGACTCAGGCAGGAGATCGTCCTGGGGATAGGCGGTATACGAGCCCTCAAGGCCCTGGAAATAGAACCCACTGTAATCCATATGAATGAAGGGCATTCAGCCTTTTCTGCATTAGAAAGGATAAATATCCTCAGAAAAGAAAAAGGCCTTTCCTTTGACGCAGCCCGAGAGCTTGTCGTGGCTACTACTGTTTTTACCACCCATACCCCTGTGCCGGCTGGAAATGATGTCTTCCACCAAGACCTAATCAGAGATTATTTTGAGGAATATGCGAAGGAACTCGGTATAAATTTCAGAGTATTGCTAGGATATGGAAGGATCGATCCTCGGGACGAGGAAGAGAAGTTCGGCATGAGTACCCTCGCCCTTCGCCTCTCTTCCCATGCCAATGGTGTCAGTCGTCTGCACGGCAAGGTGTCGCGTTCGCTCTGGCAGAAGATATGGGGCCGACACCCTGTAGAAGACGTGCCTATCGATTATATTACAAACGGCATCCACGTCCCCACCTGGATATCCAGGGAAATGGCCTTTCTGCTCGTGCGTTACCTTGGTCCTGACTGGGCTGAAGACCCTGATAATAAAAGAGTATGGGACCAGATAGAGAATATACCCAGCACCGAACTCTGGCGTTCCCATGAACGTTGCAGGGAGCACCTCGTGGCCTTTGTGCGACGGCTTTTGAGGGAACAGCTCACCGCAAGGGGAATGGATGCTGCCGGTATACAGGAAGCGGGAGAAGTCCTGACACCCGATGCCATGACCATCGGTTTCGCCAGGCGTTTTGCCACATACAAGAGAGCCACCCTTATATTCAGGGACCCCGAACGCCTCGATCGTATATTAAACAATCCTGAATATCCTGTTCAGATTATCATATCAGGTAAGGCGCATCCCCACGATGACGCCGGGAAGGAATTTATCAAAACCATCATCCATCTTTCAAGGGAGCCTAGGTTCAGGAGACGAATCGTTTTCCTCGAAGACTACAATTTCCATATCGCCCATGTCTTGGTGTCAGGGTGCGATGTATGGCTCAACACGCCTCGCCGTCCGCTTGAGGCATGCGGCACGAGCGGGATGAAGGCCCTCGCCAACGGATCACTCAATCTCAGTGTTCTGGACGGATGGTGGGATGAGGCCTATCACAGCAAATTCGGCTGGGCACTAGGGCATGGAGAGATTTACAACGATCATAATGCCCAGGACAACATTGAGAGCCGGGATCTGTACAATCTCCTCGAGGAAGAAATAATTCCCCTCTTTTATCAGCGCGGACACGACGACATTCCCAGGGAATGGGTTGAAAAGATGAAGGCGGGCCTTCGATTCCTTACCCCCGTTTTTAACTCCCATAGAATGGTCCAGGATTATATGGACCGGTATTATCTTCCGTGCTCAAGACGCTTTAATGTCTTAAGTAAAGATGATTTTGGAGGGGCCAAAGACCTGGCATCCTGGAGAAATAAATTGATGACGAGTTGGCAGGATATTTCCGTCAAGGAAGTGACTTCAGGCACTGCTTCGGACATGCCCGTAGGAAGTGAGCTTGAAATCGAAGCGAAGGCCTTCCTTGGGTCTCTGTCGCCCGATGATGTTACAGTGGAGGCATATTATGGACGTCTGGACCATGATGGTGACTTTGCTGAGAGAGAAACGACCCTCCTGGATGTAGTTGACTTTAAAGATAATATCCATTGTTTCAGGGGAAAGATCCCCTGCTTGGATACAGGGCGCTTTGGTTTTACGGTTAGGGTAACGCCTAGCCGCAAAAGGCTTGAAAACCCTTTTATCATGGGTCTGGTTACCTGGGCTTGATGATGGCAAGTCTACCGGATCCGTTTAAAATATTCAGCATAGGATAGCAGAGGCCACGAATCGTGAAATCAACTTTAAGCCCCGATCAGATAAAGGCGCTTGTGGACGGAAATCTTGCCGATCCCTTTTCCATCCTTGGCGCTCATCCCATTGAGCTTGATGAAGGGCATGCGGTGGTAATTCGCTCCTTTCTCCCGGGTGCCAAAACCGTGTTTGTCATGGATCTCGTTCCCGAAAAAGAAATCCCGGCATATCAGGTTCATAAAGCGGGTCTGTTTGAGGCAATCCTCAAGAAGAAGATAACAATCGCTCCCTACCGTCTGAAGGTAAATTTCATTGGTGGTACAGTGACCGTGTTCCGTGACTGCTACTCGTTTATTCCTGTGCTCAGTGATTATGACCTGTATCTGTACAATCAAGGCAATAATTATAACATCTATGAGAAGTTGGGTGCTCATCCATGGACCCATCAAGAAATTAAAGGAGTCCTGTTCGCTGTATGGGCTCCTTCTGCCGCTAGGGTAAGCGTGGTAGGCGACTTCAACCAGTGGGACGGACGGAGACACCAGATGCGTAGTCGGGGTTCTTCCGGAATATGGGAGCTGTTTGTCCCTCACCTGAATAAAGATTTACTATATAAATTCGAAATCCGGGCACAAGACGGTACAATACTTATCAAGGCCGATCCATTTGCCTTCCAGTTTGAACGGCGTCCAAAAACAGCAGCTATCGTCCACGACCTGGACGCCTTTTCATGGACTGACCAAGAGTGGCTAATCGCCCGTTCCGGTCGAGATTATTTAAAGAACCCTATGGCCATCTATGAGGTACATCTGGGTTCATGGAAAAGGAGAGTGGAAGAGGGAAACCGATGGCTGACTTACAGGGAGATGGCGGAAGAACTGGTTCGCTATGTCAAACAGATGGGGTTCAATTGCATAGAGCTTCTTCCTCTGGCAGAACACCCTTTTGACGGTTCCTGGGGTTATCAGGTTACGGGATACTATGCGGCCACGTCCCGTTTCGGATCACCGGAAGATCTGATGTTTCTTGTGGACCACTGCCATGCTGAAGGAATAGGCGTTATCCTGGACTGGGTTCCCGCACATTTTCCACGGGACTCTTATGCGCTTGAGTATTTTGACGGTACACATCTATATGAACATCAAGACCCTCGTCAGGGGATACATAAGGACTGGGACACCCTGATATTCAATTACGGCCGCACGGAGGTAAAAAATTTTCTGGTGGCAAACGCCCTGTTCTGGCTCGATAAGTACCACATGGATGGCCTCAGGATAGACGCCGTGGCCTCAATGCTTTATCTGGACTATTCCCGGAAGGATGGCGAATGGATCCCCAATCGTTATGGCGGCAGGGAAAACCTTGAAGCGATCGAATTTATAAAGAACCTCAACACCAAGATATATGAAAGATTTCCTGGTGTTGTAACCATTGCCGAGGAATCAACATCTTGGCCGGGAGTTACGCTTCCGGTCCATTTGGGCGGCCTTGGTTTCACGTTTAAATGGAATATGGGCTGGATGCATGACATGCTGACATTTATGTCCAAGGACCCTCTGTACAGGCGGTATCACATGGATATGCTAACCTTTGCCCTTCTTTATGCCTTTCACGAAAACTTTATACTTCCCCTATCGCATGATGAAGTAGTGCATGGAAAAGCATCCCTGCTTTCCAAGATGCCCGGAGATGACTGGCAGAAATTCGCAAATCTCAGACTTCTTCTCGGATACATGTATGGTGAACCCGGTAAAAAGATACTCTTCATGGGCGGGGAACTGGGCCAACGGGATGAATGGACTCATGACCATCAACTCCAGTGGCACCTCCTGGATTATGAGCCTCACAAAGGAATACAGAGATTCGTAATGGATCTTAATAGGATATACACATCCGAACCAGCGATGTATGAACTCGACTTCAGGCCCGAGGGTTTTGACTGGATTGATTTTCATGACGCTGATTCTATAGTGATATCGTTTATTCGCAAAGGCAATTCCCCGGATCAGACCCTTGTTTTCATATTCAATTTTACCCCTGTGCCAAAAGTGAACTACCGGATCGGGGTACCAAAACCAGGGTACTATGAAGAGCTCATGAATTCGGACGCAGCCTGCTACGGAGGTTCCAATATGGGACTTCAAGGCGGCATCAACAGTGAGCCCGTTCCATGTCACGGCAGGCCCTGGTCTCTAAATCTCATTCTCCCCCCCCTCGCCGTGCTAATCCTTAAGCATGTGAATAGTTGATGTTTCCCAACATGTCAATTCGGCCGGTACTCTCAGTTGTAGCCTTCAGCCAAATCCACTCTTGTAAAGGAGATATCAATTAGGGTTCGAAGGTTCCGAGTGGAGATCTCAAAGACAAGACAATCAACCCTTGACCCCTTAAAACCCGGAATCCTTAAAACCTTATGTATATGCTAATAGCTAAAAGCTAACTAATGATGCTTCTTGAGAGGTGATATCTAAGAATGCCGGCTTCCGGCGCTTGATTATTAGGTCAAAAAGAAGATCGTATCAGCAGCTAAAACCTGATACGATCTTCTTTGTTATCCCTTCTATTGCAGGCACAGTCTGCTAGGTTATTACATCATACCGCCCATACCACCCATACCGCCTCCTGGAGGCATAGGCATGTCTTCCTTCTCTTTGGGTTTCTCGGCTATCATGGCCTCAGTTGTGAGCAGAAGGGAAGAAACGGAAGCCGCGTTCTGAAGGGCAAACCTCGTTACCTTGGTGGGATCAATGATGCCAGCGCTCATTAGATCCTCATATTCGCTGGTTTCAGCATTAAGCCCAAATGAGCCTTTCTTCTCCTTAACCTTCTCGACAACAACCGAACCCTCAAGACCAGCGTTATTAGCTATCTGACGAATGGGCTCTTCCAGGGCCTTTAACAGAATAGTAACGCCATTCTGTTCTTCTCCTTCCAGTTTCAAATCCGAAACCGCCTTAATGCACCTTAAAAGCGCAACACCCCCTCCTGGAACGATGCCCTCTTCAACCGCGGCCCTGGTAGCGTTGAGCGCGTCTTCCACCCTGGCCTTTTTCTCTTTCATTTCCGACTCAGTCGCAGCACCGACACTAATTACTGCCACGCCACCTATCAATTTTGCAAGCCTTTCCTGAAGCTTCTCACGGTCATAATCCGAGGTAGTCTCTTCGATCTGCGCTCTTAACTGTTTGACTCTCCCTTCAAGATCTTGTCGGCTGCCTCCTCCATCGACTATGGTGGTATTATCCTTGTCAATGCTAACGGTTTTAGCCGTCCCTAAATCATTCAGTGTTATATTTTCGAGTTTCAGGCCTAGATCTTCCGAAATAACTCGGCCACCAGTGAGAATAGCTATATCTTCCAGCATGGCTTTTCTCCTATCACCAAATCCCGGGGCCTTAACCGCGGCGGCCTGTAGGGTGCCACGCAACTTGTTTACCACCAGTGTAGCCAGGGCTTCCCCCTCAATATCCTCCGCGATAATCAACAATGGTCTGCCCAATTTTGCAATCTGTTCAAGGATGGGTACCAAATCCTTCATATTGGCGATTTTCTTTTCATTGAGCAAAATATAGGGTTCGCTAAGGCTGATTTCCATTTTTTCAGGATCAGTCACAAAGTAAGGAGAAAGATAACCTCTGTCGAACTGCATTCCTTCCACGATCTCAAGCGTGGTCTCCATGCTCTTTGCTTCCTCGACGGTAATTACTCCTTCCTTTCCCACTTTATTCATTGCTTCAGCAATAATATTACCAATCGTAGAATCATTATTGGCTGAAATTGTACCGACCTGTGATATCTCTTCTTGATCCTTAGTGGGTTTGGAAAGCTTTTTCAGTTCTTTCACAGCGACTGCAACTGCTTTTTCTATGCCCCTCTTGAGAGCCATGGGATTAATACCTGCAGCCACAAGCTTTGAACCCTCCCTATAGATGCTCTGCGCAAGAACCGTCGCAGTAGTTGTGCCGTCACCGGCCACGTCGGATGTTTTGGAGGCCACTTCTTTTACCATCTGGGCACCCATGTTTTCGAACTTATCTTCCAGCTCAATCTCTTTGGCCACGGTTACACCATCTTTGGTAATGGTTGGTGCCCCAAAAGACTTCTCAAGTATTACATTACGACCTTTAGGACCTAGGGTAACCTTTACCGCATCAGCGAGGGTATCCACACCTTTGAGCATAGCCTCTCTGGCCTTTACACTGTATTTGATATCTTTTGCCATCTTAACCGTCCTCCTTAAAATTATTTAACTTAATCCATAATAGCAATTATGTCATCCTCACGCATAATCAGATGCTCCTCACCATCGATTTTGATTTCTGTACCTGCGTATTTCCCAAAAAGTACTTTATTGCCTTTCTTTACGTCAAGCGGCTGTAGCTTACCGTTTTCAAGAAGCTTACCATTACCTACCGCAACGACCTCCCCTTCCGAAGGTTTCTCTTTTGCTGTCTCGGGGATTATAATACCTCCTTTGGTCTTTTCCTCCTCTTCTATCCTTCTTACAATAACTCGATCATGTAGAGGTCTAATTTTCATTTTCTGTATCTCCTTCCTTTTCCTTTTTGATAATCGGACCGCAAAAATCTCAAAAAATCAGGTCATCATCGCCATCTATTTTACTTATTCCTGGCAGTGCCCTTTGCCATATGGCTTACACCTTATATCTCTACACCCAAATGCCCACGTATCCAGAGGGCTAATACCATAAGTGCAAAAGAGAACAGCTAAAAAATGCATACCTGAAATCCTAAATAATGTTTAAACTTAAAGAACCTAACTATTCCAACGTAAATGTCAAGGGTTTTCCTGAAAATATTTAAACAATGACCCTTGACAATAAAAAACAGGCCCTTTTTGGCTCACATCGCGGGGCATTGTTGAACTGATTTCCACCACAAGTCACATTTATGCACAGGTATCTCAGTATTTGAGTAGGTTTTCCCCCGACGAAGATGCCACAACCGATCGATTATTAGGTTCTTCAAAACTTGTTTAAGACTGTTTGTGAAGGATTCAGGTAATTAAGTTATTGAAAATAATAAATCAGTAATATAATATTTTTTTAAGGCACCTTCAGTGCTCATTAACCGATTTAAGGCAAGGGGTAACCAATAATGCCTCACAGATATGATAATATACTGGACCTGATAGGGAAAACGCCCTTAGTGCCTGTCAAACGCATAAATCCAAACAAAGATGTAAAGATACTGGCAAAACTTGAATCTTTCAACCCTGGCGGGTCTGTTAAAGATA